>CAZNKW010000080.1:0-2526 GCA_964573655.1 uncultured Dehalococcoidia bacterium | reverse complement strand
GGTATCCCCTTGGCGAGAGAGAATAACTTGGGGACACCCTCCCCCCAAATAAGCTCAGTGAACCTATCCTGGGTGAGGGTCCCGTTCATATCGAAGGAGACTATTTTCAAAGAAGGATTCCTTTTCAATCTCTGTCACCAGCTAAACACTCTATGACCCTGGGGATAGTATAGGTGGCTATCTCTCTACTGCTGCCCCCGCAAAGGACTACCACCAGCCTACCTTCGCAAGCTCTCTCAGCAGCAGTCTCAAAGACCTCGGCTAGTCTGGGGTGGCAATCCCTAGTTATGCCTATATCCCCATACTCCCCTCGAGTTCCATCATATCCGAAATTCCAGAATATCAGTTCTGGTTTGAATTCAGCCACCCGAGGGATAAGATTTTCCGCCACTTTTCTGAGGTATTCTTCATCGGTGGTATGGAACGGTATTCTAATATTTACCTTATTCTTCTGTTCAGAAGGGTTACCGGAGCAGAAGCAAAGGTAAAGCACCTCCTCATCGTCCTTAAAGATGTCCCATGTTCCATCCCCATGATGAGGGTCGGTATCTCCTATGGCAAACCTCCTTATCCCAAACTTTGCCCTGGCATTTTCTATAGCTAAGGCAGCGCCATTAAGGTAGCAGCCTCCCCCAAAGAAATCCCTGCCGGCGTGGTGGTCTCCGAACCCGGTGAAGACAAAAGCATTGTCTATCTCTCCCTGAAAAATCTTCTCGGCAGCCTGAACAGTCCCGCCAGCAGAATATAGCGCCCCTTCGTAAACTCCGCTTTTCTTGACCCACTCTATCATGCGCTGTGAATGTACTTTGAGGAGTAAATCTTCCCTGACTGGCTCCACACCGTAGGCGAGCTTCTGCCGATAAAGGGCATCATAAAAGACTACCCCTTCTTTGTTTAAAGTGGCTCCCAAAGCTGAAGGGAAATCCTTTAGCCTTTCACCCCTTTGGTAGTGGTAAAAGATGCCTGTCCTCTTCATTTTAAGCCACGTAAAGGAGGCAGGAGCTACCTAGCTTGAGCCATTATACCCTAAGGGAGTATGAGGGTAAATCGAATCCAGATTTATGTCGATATAGGCATAAGTAGGGGACGAACTCCGTGTCGTCCCCTACAACAGGGTGGACTTAATCAATCTCACACAGAGGTTGTCCCCCTACTTCCGTATTCTGGTATAATAGAGGGCAACTTAGGAGGTGCTAGAGGTCTTGATGACTAACCTATATATGGTAGCTTGGGAACAAGGAGGAGGAAAAACCGCTCTTTGTGTTGGCCTCGGTAAGCATTTGCAGAGCCACAATAAACGGGTGGGCTATCTCAAACCTGTAGCTCTCAGTGCTGCAGAAGTCTCTCCAGGCAGTGACAAGGATGCCCGGTTTGTTCACCTGGCTCTCAGCCTGGAGGAGCCTGTAGAGGCTCTTTGCCCCTTTTACCTTAGCAGCAGCCTGGCCCTTAAGGCTGAGTTAGCTGAAAAGGACTTCCCCCGTAGACTATTAGAGGCTTATAGTGCAGTAGCCAAGGATAAGGAGGTAGTCTTGCTGGAGGGATGGGGTGGGCTGGGAAGGGATAATGGACTCCTTCAGGCCTCCTGTCAGATGGCAGATATTCTGGATGCCAAGGTAATTGTTTTGGTTTCCTATTTCACCGACTTACAATGGGGAAGGGTAAACCTTTCTGCCAGTAAGTTTGGTCAGCGCCTGCTGGGGGTAGTAATTAACCGAGTCCCTCAGGGGAAGATGGAATCTACCCGCACTGAGGTGGTTCCCCTGTTCCATAAAGAGGGAATCAAGGTCCTCGGGGTTCTGCCTGAGGAAAGACAGCTCTTTGGGGTTAGTGTAGCTGAGCTGGCTGAGCACCTCCAAGCGGAGGTCCTGTGCTGCCATGAGTCGTTGGGGGAGCTAGTGGAAAACCTGATGATGGGAGCATTGACTGTAGATCACGGCATAGACTATTTTGCTCGCAAGGATAATAAGGCGGTGATAACCCGAGGTAGACGTCCTGATATTCAATTAGCTGCCCTAGCTACTTCTACCAAGTGTCTTATTCTCAGTGAGGGTGTAGCCCCTATCCCCCAGGTGCTTCACTGGGCTGAAGATAAAGGGACGCCTATCCTTTTGGTGAAGGGAGACACCCTCTCCACAGTAGCTAAGGTTGAGGAAACCATTCTGCAGGCTAGATTTCGACAGCAAAAGAAACAGGGGAAATTAGCTCAGATTTTAGAGCAGCACTTCGACTTCGACACACTTTACCAGAGCCTCGATGGGCAATAGGTGCCTCTAATAATCTATATCAGGCTGTACAAAAAGTTCCCCAATAGCCGTAGCGTCGCCTCTCCTGAGGCGACGCATAACACCAATCGTTGCAACTTCTACCATATAATGCCAGTACCCCTCCCTTGGCAGAAGGGAGAAATTTCACCCTCACCCTAGTCCTCTCCCTTCGAAGGAGAGGGCATAACCCTCTCTTACTTCTTAGTAAGAAGTGGGTAACCCCAAGGTTGCTGGGGACTTGCTAAAAACCAATGACTATGTA
>CAZNKW010000079.1:4639-5715 GCA_964573655.1 uncultured Dehalococcoidia bacterium | reverse complement strand
AGTGCCGGCAGAAAATACTGCAGAACATAACTGACAGCCAAGTCCTCGTAGATTAGTGGGCCTATCACATATGATAGGAAAGTTCCCGCTATGTATCCGAGGATACCGCCCATCAGCCCCACAACCAAGGCCTCGTAGAGAAACATCTTGGTGATTTGGAGGCGTGACGCACCGACTGCCTTCATTATGCCTATGTCTTTGACACGCTGGTGAACCGAGGACATCATGGTGTTGACCACCCCGAAGCTGCCAACAACGAGCGTAATGCCAGCCAGAGCTAGCATGAAACGGTTGACCTTCGCCATCAGGTTCATTTCGGTCTGAGCTATCTGCTTTACCGCAACGGCTCGGACACCTGGAATGGCATCGTTCACCAAATCTGCAATGGACTCCACAGGACAGGAAGAGCACAGGGCGCGAATGTCTGCTGAAGAAATCAATCCCTCCTTCTCAAAAGCTCTCTGAACCGTTGCCAGAGGAACGAATACTTGGTAATCATCATTCGAGCCAGTCTCATCAAGAATGCCGACAACAGTCACCTCCTGCTCCTTAATCGAAATGTTGTCTCCTAAATCAACGTCCAAGGCTGCACTTGCCCTGGCTCCAAGTATGGCTTCGTCTTGCTGTTCGGGATACCTGCCATCAGAGATTGTCCACCAGCTCTTGATGAGCCTTTCTTGCTCTGGCTCGAAGCCCACCACCATAACAGCAGTCCCCTTTACTGCAGTGGTTATGTAAAGCTTCGGGGCAATGGTGGCAATGTCCTCATCCCCGGCAATACCAAGTGCTTCTCGTATTGCCCCATCTGTTATTTGCCTGATCTCTATCAGCTTGTCTTCAGCAATATAATTGTCCCCCACCGCCAAAGTCCCCAGTGTTAAGTCACCTAGCTGCAAGTCAACATCGTGAATGGCAGGCATAACCATCAAGTTGGGACCATACTTATCCATCTCCCTATAGATTCTCTCTTCACCGGCACGGGCAATCGTCAAGACGGCAATAAAGGCAGCAATACCAATAGCCACACCCAGCGCCGTATACAATGCCCGCCGCCTTCTGCGCCGGATATCTTTTAC
>CAZNKW010000079.1:0-4539 GCA_964573655.1 uncultured Dehalococcoidia bacterium | reverse complement strand
CCCTTCATCTCAAAGGACACCACCCCTCCAAATCCCTTCATCTGCCTCCTGGCAACTTTATGTCCTAGATGTGACTCCAGTCCGGGATAAAAGACCCTATCTACTTTAGAGTGTTTTTCCAGGTAATGAGCGATAGTAATGGCATTGGACTCATGCTGCTTCATACGCACTGGAAGCGTCTTTATCCCCCTCAATACCAGCCAACAATCAAAGGGAGAGGCACAGGTCCCCATAGCGTTCAGAAGAAACTGCACCCTTTCTGCTAACTCCTCTGTAGCCGTGACTACTGCACCGCTGACAACATCACAGTGCCCGTTCAAGTACTTGGTAGTAGAGTGCACCACAAGGTCAACCCCATATTCAATCGGTCTCAGGAAATAGGGTGTAGCGAAGGTGTTGTCCGCTACAGTCATCAAGCTATGCTGTTTAGCAATATCAGCAACCATCTCAATATCAACGATATTAAGAAGGGGATTAGAGGGTGTTTCTATCCATAGCATTTTGGTGTTGGGTCTTATTGCCTCCTCGATCCTCCTCCGATCATTCATTCTTAAGAAGGTAAATTCCAAACCAAACTTTCTCATCACTGCTTGGAATAACCGGTAAGTTCCACCATAGACATCATCCCCCGATATAATGTGACTACCCTTTTCCAAAAGGCACATCACAGTCGTTTCAGCAGCCATCCCGGTGGCGAAGGCAAACCCACCCTTTCCCCCCTCGAGCTCAGCCATGGTTTTTTCTAGCGCTTTTCTCGTTGGATTTGCTGTTCGGGAGTAGTCGTAACCCTTTGTTTTGCCCACATCCTCAAAAACGAAAGTCGACGTCTGGTAAATCGGCGTTATCAGGGCGCCAGTGGCGGGGTCTGGCTTTCCTCCACTATGGATGGCTAAGGTTTCAAATCTCATTTCCCACCTTCCTCGCCTTCTGCATACTTCATAGACCTGGGCTTGGCGCAGCCGGGTAGACTTCTTGAAACAGCCAAGTAGTTAGATAACGCTCACCGGTATCGGGTAAAACTACTACAATAAGCTTTCCTTCGCTTTCCGGTCTTCTAGCTACCTCCAAAGCTGCCCAAGTGGCTGCTCCTGAAGATATGCCAGCTAGTATGCCTTCCTCCTTAGCTAGTCTTCTGGCCATTTCTCCAGCATCTTCATTGGTAACCTGGATAATCTCATCAATTAAGTCGGTCCTTAACACCTGGGGCACAAAACCGGCCCCAATGCCTTGAATCTTGTGCCGACCCGCTTTTCCCCCAGAGAGAACCGGGGAATCTGCTGGCTCAACGGCAATAGCCCGAAATTCTGGCTTTCTGGCCTTTATTACTTCGGCTACCCCGGTAATCGTGCCCCCTGTCCCCACACCAGAGACCAAAATATCCACCCTTCCCTTGGTGTCCCTCCAAATCTCCTCAGCCGTGGTCAGCCGATGTATCTCTGGATTTGATGAATTCTTGAACTGCTGCGGCATAAAGGAATTGGGGGTATCGGCTACCAATTCCTCGGCTTTCCTCACTGCCCCTGACATCCCTTCTGCTCCTGGGGTTAGTACCAGCTCAGCCCCAAAGATACCCAGAAGCTGCCTTCTTTCGATAGACATGGTGTCAGGCATAGTGAGGATGAGCCTATAACCCCTAGCAGCGCAGACGAAGGCTAAGGCAATGCCTGTATTGCCGCTGGTGGGCTCGATGATTACGGTATCTTTGTTGATAAGTCCCTTCTCCTCTGCGTCCACAATCATTGAGACGCCAATTCTATCTTTCACACTCCCTACGGGGTTAAAAGATTCCAGCTTGGCCACTACCTCTGCATCCACGCCCTTGGTTATTCGATTTAATCTGACCAGAGGCGTATTGCCAATGAGCTCTGTGCTATCCTTGGCTATCCCTCTGGTAAGCTTCGGTATCTGTATCGTTTTGTACCGAAGCTTTTCCACCTTTTGACTTACTCCTGCCATTTTCTTTCGACCTCCTTGATACCTTGTCTAGACGAGGATGCCCCAAACGTGTTTAATGTCATTGCGACCCTGACTTGTCAGGGGAAGCAATCTCCGAAAGGCGTAGTGAGATTGCTTCGCGGAGCCTGTCCTGAGCGCCATGAGACTCTTCGCTGCGCTCAGAGTGACAGAAAGCGAAGGGCTCGCAATGACAGGTAGGGTTATTGAACGACCTCGGACACCCCATAATAGCCAGCACCTCCTATTTGAGGAAACCTCCAGCCTCTGTTAAATGTAATATATCAGCGCTTCAGGTTGTTCCTTTTTCTTTTCCCATTCGACCAAGTCCTGTAAAGTGACTGATTCCAGCACCTTGCTGGCAGCAGCGCCCATCTCCACCCAAAGGTCTCTAACGGCGCAGAAGCTGGCCCGCTCACAAACCGCAGGGTCGTTAACACACTCCACAGGCGCTATCGGTCCCTCAAGTACGTTAACAATTTCACTAAGCGGTATTTCAGAAGGCAACTTAGCTAAGACAAATCCACCCCGGGCCCCACGGGTGCTTTTTACCAACCCTGCTGTTCTAAGACGAACGAATATATTCTCCAGGTAATGCATGGAGAGCTGCTGTCTTTCGGCAACATCTCGCAGCAGGACAGGAGTTTCACCATGGTACATGGCAATATCTACCATCGCTCGCACTGCATATCTGCCTCTAGTAGAGAGTTTCATTGCTTAGTTGACTAATATAATCAGAATGGTTATAATACTAACACAAAGCACCGAGGTTGTCAACCTCAGGGAAGATAACGATGATTGACAAGCGTTCTCTTTGTACATATTATGTTGATAAACTTAGTCGACAAAAATGAAGCTTTCTACTAGAGGACAATATGGAACCAGGGCATTGCTAGATATCGCCCTCCATTACGATGGCAATCCTGTCCTTTTGAAGGACATTGCCAAGAGGCAAGCTATCTCAGTGCAATATCTGGAGCACTTAGTCTCCCCTCTTATAAAAGCTGGTATAGTGAGGAGCACTCGTGGGGCTCGGGGGGGAGTCACTTTGGCCAAGCCACCGGAAGAGATAAGACTCAGTCAGGTGATTCAGATTCTGGAGGGCTCGACTGCTCCAGTGGAATGCGTCGATGACCCTAAGGTCTGCCCCCGCTCAGATTCCTGTGTCACCCGAGATGTCTGGAAGGAGATGAAACTAGCCATGATACAGGTGCTGGAGTCCACCACCTTACAAGACCTGGTGGAGCGACAGAGAGAAAAGGAGAAACCCGCAGCAATATACCATATTTAGGTCAGGCAAGGGTTTTGACCTAGTATTGGCGAGAGAGGAGAGTTGCGTGATCGACAGATACTCCAGGCAGACCCTCTTAGCAGGCATAGGCAAAGAGGGACAAAAAAAGCTGGCGCGTAGCTACGTGGTAATCATTGGCTGTGGGGCATTAGGGTCAATTATTTCTACTTCTTTAGTGCGTGCTGGCATTGGTAAGGTCAGGGTTATTGATCGAGATTTTATCGAGTACCATAACCTTCACCGCCAACTCCTTTTTGATGAGGAGGATGTGAGAAATCAACTGCCCAAGGCAATTGCCGCTGAGCGACACTTGAAGAAGGTGAATTCCTCTATTGAGGTAGAGGGAGTAGTGGCTGATGTAAACTATACCAATATCGAGAGGTTCGTCCGAGGCGCAGATTTAATCCTGGATGGGTTGGATAACTTTGAAACCCGTTATCTGATTAATGACGTTTCCTTAAAGCACAAGATTCCTTGGGTTTACGGAGCAGCCGTTTCCACCCTTGGGGTGACCAGGGACATAATCCCCGGTGAAACCCCTTGCTTCCGCTGTGTTACTCCTGTCCCACCCGCTCCAGAAAGGATGCCTACCTGTGATACCGTAGGGATACTTAGCTCTGCCCCCTTTGTTATCGGCTCACTGCAGTCTGCAGAGGCGATAAAGATACTCGTTGGAGCAGAAAATATTAATCGGGATTTTATCTTTGTGGATGTTTGGGACAGGACCTTTACCTGCCTTAAAATTGGTGATTCTCCCCGGGCAGACTGCCCAGCTTGCCAGGGAAATTACGAGTTTCTGGAGGCAAGGTTCGGGACAAGGACTATCGTGCTTTGCGGTCAAAATGCTGTCCAGGTTTTGAATCCTAAGGTAGAAAGAATCTCCTTTGAGGAGCTGGCTGACCGTCTTAAGTCAGTAGGCGAGGTTACCTACAACGAATTTATGCTGAGGTTCGTGGTCGAGGGATATGAAATAAACCTCTTCCTTGATGGACGAGCCATTATCAAAAATACTAATGATGAGGCTTTAGCTAGAGGGCTTTATGCCAAATATATCGGTGTCTAAGGGACAAAAGATGTTAAAGATAACCTATAAGGTAAGGGAAAGACGACGGAAGCCCAAAATAGCTAACGATATCACCGAGCTAATTGGGAATACGCCGCTGGTCAGATTGAATAGGGTAACTCAAGGGCTAAAGTCGGAGGTGGTGGCCAAACTTGAATTCTATAATCCTTTATCCAACGTGAAGGACAGGATTGGTGTCTCTATGTTTGAGGCGGCTGAAGAGGCAGGATTG
>CAZNKW010000078.1:0-5793 GCA_964573655.1 uncultured Dehalococcoidia bacterium | reverse complement strand
AATTTCTCCAAGAAGACAATCTTAGCGCCCTTCTTTGCTAACTCAGCCTTCTTTTCAGCAATAAGATGGCTGAAAGGCTTTTTTCATCTGATGGCCCCGCCAAGGGCCAATTGGCAGAGCTTGGACTAGTGTTGCCTCTGGAGACCTGGTCGCTATCGATGTAGAAGCGATGAAAGTACTATTAAACTATAAGGCTAAGAACAAGCTCATTGCAGCTCCCTGGCAATCACCTCAAATCGTTACAGCTTTGAGGCACAGCCTAGGGATAGAGAAGAATGGCTACATTGTAGTCAGTGAACTAGGGGGTCAGTTACCACATAACGGATTTGGCCCTGTCACCGATCATTCGAGGCTTCGCTGCGTTTCGGCTCTAGCTCTCAGTCGCTGTTCCAACGTGAGCAACTTTTTACGCAACCTGA
This sequence comes from uncultured Dehalococcoidia bacterium, assembly GCA_964573655.1. Taxonomy (GTDB): domain Bacteria; phylum Chloroflexota; class Dehalococcoidia; order UBA2247; family RBG-13-53-26; genus CAYWDP01. The sequence continues at coordinate 5,374 of CAZNKW010000078.1, read as the reverse complement.
TATTTCTGGGAGTTACCTCAACCAGTTCGTCATCCTCAATGAGGGCCAGGGCTTGTTCCAAGCTTATCTTGAGAGGAGGGGAGAGCTTTATGGCAATATCAGAGGTAGAAGAGCGGACATTGGTCTGTTTCTTTTCCTTGCAGACATTGACAGCCAAATCCTGGCCCCGGGCATTCAGCCCCACTATCATACCTTCATACACCGGCGTGCCGGGCTCTATAAAGACGCGGCCCCGCCCTTGAGCATTATTCAAGCCATAGGTAACAGCCACACCATCCGCAGCTGCCACCAGCGCTCCACTTCTAGTCAAAACTATGTCACCAAACCAGGGCTGATAGCCCAGAAAAAGGGTGTTCATGGCTCCTTTCCCCCGGGTAGCAGTCAGAAAAGCATTGGGGAAGCCTATAAGCCCCCGGGTAGGGATGTTAAATTCCAGACGCACACTGCCCTGACCATTGCTACGCATATTGGTGAGTTTTGCCTGCCGTTTGCTCAGGATCTCCATCAGTTCTCCCATATATTCATCACTTGTGTCAATAGTAAGGACCTCAACAGGTTCAGTAAGCTTGCCCTGCACTAGTTTGGTAATTGCTTCCGGCTTGGAAACTTCGAACTCGTAGCCCTCCCGCCGCATCGTTTCAATGAGGATAGCTAGGTGGAGCTCTCCTCGGCCTGCCACCAGGAAGACATCCGGACTCTCAGTATCCTGGACTCTAAGGCTAACATTGGTTTCCAGTTCCCGGTAGAGTCTTTTCCGCAACTGGCGTGAGGTACAGAAACGTCCTTCCCGTCCCGCAAACGGTGAAGTGTTTACCCCAAATGTCATCTTTACGGTAGGTTCACCGATATCTATACCCGGCAGCGCCTCAGGCTGCTCCGGGCTGGCAACTGTATCACCAATGCTTACTTTCTCCAGTCCAGTCACGGCTACAATTTCACCGGCTTGTGCTTCCTCTACCTTCAGACGGCTCAGACCCAGATAGGTGAATACCTCGCTAATCTCATACGAAGTAGCATTTCCGTCTTTATCTATAGTGACCACCAGGTCATGGGGTGCCACCTTGCCGCGGTCTATTCTTCCGATAGCAATCCTGCCTTTGTGGCTATCATAGTCAAGGTTTGACACCAGCATTTGAAACGAGCCCTCCTCAATTGCCGGGGGTGGCACCTGTTGCAGAATGCATTCAAAGAGAGGCACCAGGTCGTTGCCTTTAGCCCCAGGTTCAGTAACGGCGATACCATCCTTGGCACTGGTATATATCACCGGAAAATCAAGCTGGTCAGCGCTGGTGGCCAGTTCCAAGAAAAGGTCCTGGGTCAGGTTGACTACCTCAGCTATCCGAGAATCCTCCCTGTCTATTTTGCTGATGACCACGATTGGTTTCAGACCTTTTTCCAGTGCCCGGCGCAGCACAAATTTGGTCTGCGGCATCGGACCTTCCACGGAATCTACCAGGAGCAAACAACCATCGGCCATATTCAGCACCCTCTCCACTTCTCCGCTAAAATCAGCATGACCCGGAGTATCTATAATATTGATTTTGACCCCTCGGTAAATCACCGCGGTGTTCTTGGCCAGTATGGTGATGCCTTTTTCTCGTTCTAGAACATTCCAGTCCATTATAAACTGCCCCACCTGCTGGTTATCCCGGAAGACCTTGCTTTGTTTCAGCATGACATCCACCAAACTGGTCTTCCCGTGGTCTACATGGGCGATTATAGCTATATTTCGTATATCACTGCGATATTTCTGGCCCAACTTCATCCCCTGAGAGACATCGTATTATCTATGATACCACTTAACATCAGAAGATTCTCCTTACACCCGTCATTTCCCTCTCTAGGGGGCTGGGGAGAAGGGGTGGCCTTCTCGTTCAAAGTCAGGGAGATAGCTCTCCGATGACCCCATCTCCTGTACCCAACCGTTTTCCAGTCCTAGGTCAGATAGTAACTGGAGAACCGTCTCATACTCAGCCACTGAAATCGTTCTGGAAAGCAATGGGATTTGTTGTGCCCGGTGTAGCGGTAAGTATTGGGACATTATGCTAACCGTTACCGTGGGAGAAAGCTCCCGAGCCAGCCAGATTAGTGATTCCTCACTACCCGCCAGCCCGTTGGGCAGAATAAGATGGCGCACAATTAATCCTCGTTGCGCCAAGCCAAATTCATCCACTATCAAGTCCCCAACCTGCCTATACATCTCTTTAATAGCCTGGCGAGCCTTGGTTACATAGTCCTGAGTGTGCGAAAACTTTTTGGCCCAGCTATCAGAGGCATATCTTAAATCAGGAAGGTAAATACCTATTATGCCGTCAAGCTCTTTTAGAGAAGCGATAGAATCATAGCCGTTAGTATTGTAGACCAGTGGTACTCGAAGCCCCATAGGCACTGCTTCCAGGACAGCCCGAACCAGTTGAGGAACAAAGTGAGAGGGCGAAACAAAATTAATGTTGTGGCAGCCCAGCTCATCCTGAAGGTAGAGCATACTTTCAGCCAGGGTATGGCAATCCGTATCCTTTGACTTTTGCTTTTTCCAGTTCTGACTTATCTGGTAGTTCTGACAATAAACACACCTCATGTTGCAATTGCCAAAGAATACTGCACCTGACCCTCTGCTTCCCGAAATGACGGGTTCCTCTCCCTGATGAGCACAGACCGCTGAGACTATGGGGAGATAACCCGAATGGCAAAAACCTAGTTCATTTTCTAACCGATTGACTCGGCATTCCCTTGGACAGATATCACAGGAGGCTAATCGGGCCGCAAGTGCGCGAGCACGGCGCTCCAATTCACCAGAGTGGTATAGCGCAATATAGCCTGATTCCGCAGATACCATAGACATCGTCGCCAAAAAATATGGTGCCACTCAGTAATGGACAATTTTAGTAGCCTGACTCTTTTTGTCAAACTTGCGGGGTCGTTCTTAGCCATCAGGAGTGTCAGGCATCCCGTGATAATGTAACCAATAAACAATTTGGACAGATGGAATGTGGGCAAGTCTGGGAGTTGGTTAGGTCGGTGCCGTTGATCCCGCCGAGAGCGCTTCGTGGTGGGTTGAAGAGCAATGGGGTTATGTTGACATTAGCGGCGGGCAAACAAAGGAGTGACTACAGTGAATCTTGCCGACGTCTGGCGGGGTGAATTCTGGCCAGCCACATAACAAGGCGCTACAGCTAGTGCCAGAATAAGAGCCGAGATGTAACGAAAGTCAGAAATATTGACTAGCGCCTCAAAGTACGTTGACTACATGTTGATCGATTCGCCTGGGCGACTGAACGTTGAACCGACCGCTAGGTTCTCCAGCCAGATACTAGACACTACACGCTAAACACCCGATTTAGCCTCATTTTTTCTCTGTCTAGGACAACTGCATAACAATGCGATGAAATGTCGGAGAATCTATTGACTAATCAGTATCTTGGTGCTATTGTGAGGAACAAATCTGATATGAAAAGGAGGTTCAAATGCAGGCGTATTGCATGAAGTGCAGAAGGAAGGTTGAGATCAAGAACCCCAGGGCTATCACAATGAAGAACAAGCGTCCTGCGACTCAAGGTGTTTGCCCGAGGTGCGGGACCAAAGTCTTCCGAATAGGTAAGTCCTAACCCCAGGAAGATTGAGACAAGGGCCACATCAAGTGGCCCTTACTCATATTATGCAGATGTAGCTACTAGCTGTTTGAACATTCTGGACAAATGTTGCCAAGAGCGGCTTGGCTTGACATCCTGAACCTGAGAAAGGGTGTCAGCGTTTGGAATGCTTATGTCCATCACTTCTGATCCCGGTGTAGTGACCTTTACCTTCCTGTCTCGAAGTCTTCACAGATGACATTCGAACACATAAAGATTATGGGCAGGCAATTCAGGGAAGAAAGGTTTATAATGGTGATCACAAGACGAGCAAAGAATATCGCTGGTAGGATCTCTATCTATGAAGGAGGGCGATTGTATGAGTGCTAAAGACGCTTATGCTGTTCTCATGGAACGCCTGGGGCATCCCGGTTCCACGCGTTTACGTTTGATTCTTGAGCATTTGATGACTCCGGAGCAGGCCCAGATGGTGGCAGCTCTACCAGGCACCCCGGAAGAAGTCTCTCAGAGAACAGGGTTTGCACTGCATAAGGTGCGAGCAGACCTAGACGACCTCTTTTTTAAGGGAGTCACCTTCCCACGGGACTTTGATAAACGCGAGTACTTCCGATTTGCTCGCAGTATCATGCAGCTTCACGATGCCACCCAGGCTACTCAACAGCTAGACCTGGGCCGGGATCGAAGGTTCTTCGAGTTGTGGTATGACTTCTGTATTAATGAGTGGTACCCAAGTTGGGGCAACGCCATGGCTGGATTGCCCCAGCCAATGTTGCGAGTAGTACCGGCCTATAAAGCGATCAAGAACCTTCGTGGGGTACTTCCCTGCGAGGACTTCCGCCAGATACTGGCAGCTCAGGAACTCATAGCAGTGGTTCCCTGCTCCTGTCGCTATTGCACCACTGCTATCGAGAGATACTGCCATCGCACCAAGGAAAAGGAACAATGGCACTGCCTTCAATTTGCCCGTTCTGCAGAATACGTAATCAAGCGTGGTTCAGGCAAGAGGCTGAGTCTGGATGAAGCCTTAATGCTTGTTGACCAAATCGAGGATGACGGTTTGATCCACACGTGGGCCAACAGCACCGCACTAACTGGTGTGCCTACAAGCTGTCAGTGCTGTCGCGATTGCTGTGAGGTATATGTTCCGCTGGATATGTTGAATTTACCCATTGGCAAAGCCTGGGAGAAAAGCCGTTATCAGGCCAAGGTCAATGTTGAGACGTGTAATGGTTGCCAAGAATGTGTGGAACGTTGTCCGTTCGACGCCATAGATATGATCAAGCCCAAGGACTCCAAGAAATATAAGGCAGTCGTTGCCCAGGAGAGATGCTGGGGGTGTGGAGTTTGTGTAGTGGGGTGTGAACCCGGGGCACTAGAGCTTACCTTAGTCAGGCCAGTGGAGCATATTCCAGGAGCAGCTGCCTAGCCAACGACTTCTGTGTTGCGTAGTTCGTTGATACGTGCCTCGTCTTGCCAGGCCAGAGTAGAACCTATTCCGCATGCTGCCCAAATCGTGATTGAATCGGAAGCTCTATTCAAAAGGTACATCCCCTGTGTTTGTCTTTAGCCACTAGACAGTGATTTCAAAGGGGATTGAGTGGGGTGTATTGTGTCCAGGTAATCGAGACAAACGCGCACTACCCTGCCACCATTCTGCCGACAAACTCTTTAGCACCCCATGGCACGGGATAGCACTACCGAATACGAAAGTTGCCCTGGGGCAGAACAGGAAAGCACAAATTGCTATCTGGAGCGACGGCGTGGCACGTTACGCCTCTTACTTT
>CAZNKW010000077.1:0-5830 GCA_964573655.1 uncultured Dehalococcoidia bacterium | reverse complement strand
ATAGCCGAAATCTCTAAGAACGAGGAAGCCGCAAAGAAGGTAATGAGAGTCTTCTAGCTTTTCCCTCCTTCTCGGCTGCCTTCTCTTCCTCACTCTTACCCGCCCGGAGAACTACCACCAAAGCGCCCGGACCACCATGCACCCCCAGTGCAGCACCTAGTCTAGCTATGAGGGGTTGCTTTCCAGGGACGAGAGACTTTACCCGCTCGACTAGGCTCTCTGCTTCCTGCTGGGAAGTGGCGTGCACCACAGCCAAGTCTTCAACAGGAAGGTACTTTCTAACAAATTCATACAGTCGCTCTATACCTTTGCCACGGGTTCGGGCCACGCCTGCCGGTCCAACCACGCCCTCTCTTATAATAAGCATAGGCTTTACCATCACCATTGCTCCCAGCAATGTGCCCGCCCGGCTCAAGCGTCCCCCTTTTAACGCATACTTCAGGGTATCGAGAACAGCGAAGCCATACGTCCTGGGGATAGCCCGGCGTACTACTTCAACCACCTCTTCTATACCCTTACCAGCTTGGGCTGCCTTAGCAGCCGCTATAGCCATAAGCCCTAGGCCCATAGTCACCGACTGAGAGTCAATCACTTCAATGCGGCATTTCACCCCTGCTGCTTCCTTACCCAACAGTGCTGAGTCGTAGACAGCGCTCTGCTTAGAAGTAACCACAATAGAGACAATCTCATCACTCTCCTGAGCCAGCTTACTATAAGCTTCAGCAAAGTCCCCCGGCGAGGGTGCGGAGGTGGTAGGATGCACTGGCCCATCTACCAGTCTCTGATACAGTTCATCCTCGCTTATATCTACTCTATCTCGGTAGGTCTTATCGCCAAAGTGAATATAGGCCGGTACAACAGTGATCCCCAAAGCCTGAGCTACTTGGGAGGGGATGTCTGAAGTGCTATCAGTGACTATCTTTACCGTCATACTCTACCCTTCTAATACAGCCATGCCGATAACATGGGGACCGACATGGGCTCCCACCACAGGATCAACTGTGGAGATATAGATACGTTCTCTAGGGAATATAGGATTAAGGCGCTGAGCTAGCGCTTCGGCTTCATCCGGGGTGGTAGCGTGCTCTACTGCTAACTCCCTTATATTAGTGACGCTTTTAGCGAATTCGTATAACTTTTCGATTGCCTTAGCCCGACTGTGTGCCCTGCCAACGGGGTGTGCTGCACCGTCTTTTATCCTAAGAATAGGGTTCACTCTTAGCATTGACCCAAATAAGGCTCGGCCTCTGCCAATGCGTCCTCCCCTTCTCAGATACTCCAGCGTATCAAAGCACATATAAACGTGTGTCTTGGGGATAGCCTTTCTTACCACATCGGCCACCTGCTCCAGATTTGCCCCCCTCTGAGCTTCCTTAGCAGCAATGATAGCTATAAGTCCCTCTCCCATTATTCCTGAGAGAGAATCGATAACCTCTATGCGGCATTTCCTCTTCATTTGCTCCTTACCTCGTAGGGCTGTTTCGTAGAGAGCGCTAAACTTGGAAGAAACGTGAATAGAGAGGATTTCCTCAGTCTCCTCAGCTAACTTATCGTAGACACTAGCAACCTCCCCTGGACCAGGGGCAGCAGTGGTGGGGAAAACACGGCTAGTAGTTAGTTTACGGTAGAACTCCTCGGTGCTCAGCTCCACCCTGACACGATAGACATCGCTTCCAAAGCGGACATACGAAGGTATGATAGTGATCCCCAGCTCCTTGGCTAACTCCGCTGGGATGTCTGAGACGCTATCGGTTACTATTTTTACCACAGCGGCCTTTAAACCCTATTCCACAGAAGCGATATAGTGATAGTGGGGCTGTCCTCCGTAGATTAGTTCCACCTCTAATTGAGGGTATTGCTGACGAACTCTATCGACTATTTCTTCAGCCTTAGAGCGCTTAGTGTTCTTCCCGTAATAAATAGTGACTACTTCACTCTCTACTGTATCTAAAGTCAGCAACACCTCCCATAAGACCTCCTCAGGGCTATCACCGACCGAAGTTAACTCCCCATCGATAAATCCAATGGCTTGCCTTCGCTTTATCTTTAGGTCGCCAATCTTGGTGGAGCGCACTGCCCGGGCTACCTCCACTGTTTTTACTGCCGAGCTCGCCTCTCCCATCAGGGAGACATTGGTTTCCAAATCAGCATCGTAGTTAAAGGAGAGAAGGGCAGTCACTCCTTGAGGAATAGTCTCCGTAGGCACCACCTCTACCTTCTTTGAGGTCAATCCAGGCACTTGCCTGGCAGTGAGGATAATGTTTTTATTATTGGGTAGGATAATTACTTTGTCCTGTGGCACTGATTCAACCGCTTGCAATAATTCCCGGGTGCTGGGATTCATTGTCTGCCCGCCAGGGACAATCGCCGTAACTCCTAGACTTCGGAATACCTGCGTTAGACCCTCCCCGGCAACTACTGCCACAGTAGCAATATCAGCCGGTGGTGCCTGGGCTTTGGCCACCTCCACATAGTCCTTGTGCTGGTCATCCATATTTTGCACCTTTATCTGGTGAACCGTGCCCAGTGAAGTAGCGTAGTGGATAATCTTACCGGGATTAAAGGTGTGAATATGGATATGAACTAGGCTTTCATCGCCCACTACGATGAGACACTGCCCTTTATTATCTAGCCTCTTTTTAATCCTATCCGGGTTTAACTTCTTATGCCCTTTCAGGGCAAATTCGGTGCAGTATCCATAAGGCTCCTCTCTTACGGTTACCATAGGAATTCGGGAAACCAGGGGCATGCTGCTGGGGACTACCTGAGGTCGGCGATATTGCACATCTTCCACCTCACCCCTAAGGTACTTCAAGGCGCCCTCCAGCACTACATATAGCCCTTGTCCGCCGGCATCTACCACCCCTGCCTGTCGCAAAACAGGGAGAAGGGCAGGGGTATTAGCCACAGAGTCCCTAGCTGCCTTCACAGTGGCTTCCATAATAGAAGGTAGATCTTCGCTCTGGGCACAAGCTAACTGGGCAGCAAAAGAGGCTTCCCTAGCTACAGTAAGTATTGTTCCCTCTACAGGGCGAGTTAGTGCTTTATAGGCTAAAAATGACCCTTCAGCCAAGGCAGCGGCAAACTCCTTGCCACTAAAGGCTTTCCTCCCTTCTAACCCCTGCGCCAAGCCACGGAAAATCTGAGACAGGATTACCCCGCTATTCCCCCGAGCTCCCATTAGAGCACCGCGAGCCATTGCTTGGGCTACGGCGGAGGCATTGCGATCAGAGGCACGGTACGCTTCCTCCATAGCAGAACGCATAGTCAGCAGCATGTTGGTCCCGCAATCACCATCAGGCACAGGGAAAACATTCAGAGCATCAATATCTGAAGCGCTTTTCTCCAGCCAGGAGGTAGCTGTAGTGAACATCCCCCTCAGCTCTTGTCCACTACAGGATGCTATCCTTCCAGCCTTCTCTCCCTTTTCCATTTGCTCCCTTATAGAAGACAGACATGGAGGTCTGTCCCTGCTTGTATATTTTTATCCCCTATAGTATTATTGTGGTAATCTTACAGCAAAAAAATACTTTGTCAAGATAGGGCTATGGCAAAATGTGACCTTTGTGGAAAGAAAGCTCAATTTGGTCACCACGTGAGCCACTCCAAGCATCGTTCTAAACGTCGCTGGTTGCCTAGCATTCGCAGCACCACCCTGGCTATAGGAGGAAAGGAGAGGCGACTCAATATCTGCATGAGATGCTTGCGTACTCAGCACAAGCTTGGGCATTAGCCTTTCTCCCAGGCAGAAACGCTTTCCCTGAGGCGTTTTAACGCTTCTTTGATGCCTTCCCCAGAGCCAAATACTGCCGCTCCAGCTACTAACACCCTGGCTCCGGCCTTAACTACCCTAGGTGCTACCTCAGCAGTGATGCCACCATCAACCTCTAGTTCCACAGCCAATCCCCTTCCATCCAGGATTTTCCGCAATCGGGCTACTTTATCCACCACTTCTTCAAGGAAGGGTTGTCCCCCAAAGCCAGGGTTGACTGTCATCAGCAACACCAAATCAAGGGAGGGGAGAATCTCATCCAGCATTGCCAGCGGGGTACCTGGGTTAAGGGCCACCCCAGCTTTCGATTTGAATTCTTTGATCCTCTGCACTGCTCGATGGAGGTGAGGGCAGACCTCAGTGTGAACGGTGATTATATCCGCCCCTGCCTCGGCAAAGTAGGGAACCTGACTCAGGGGGTCCTCTACCATTAGATGGACATCAAGGGGCAGGCTGGTCCAGGGGCGCAAGGCTTTGACTACCGAGGAGCCAATGGTGATTTGGGGGACAAAACGCCCATCCATAACATCAACGTGGATATAATCAGCACCTGCTTTAGTAGCTTCAGCTACCTGCTCCCCAAGGCGGCTGAAATCAGCCGAGAGAATGGAAGGGGCAAGTTTAACCTTCATCTCTACCCTCAACAATCCTTCTTGCTCTGGCAAGTTGAGCCTCTACCTGCTGGGGGGCAGTGCCTCCGAGGATGTTCCGAGCAGCGATAGAGGACTCTATTGTAATAGCGTAAACATCTTCCTTGAATAATTTGGAGAAGCGTTGATACTGGCTAAGGTCAAGTTGATGCAGTCCCTTGCCCTGCTCAATAGCATAGCTTACCAGCTCGCCCACTATTTTGTGTGCCTGGCGAAAAGGAACTCCCTTCTTTACCAGATAGTCGGCAATGTCAGTGGCCAAGATATAGCCCTCTTCAGCAGCCTGGTGGGTGCGCCCTGCGTTGACCTTAAGCGTCCTCACCATCCCGGCGAATACCTCCAGTGTGGAAAGCAGGGTATCTACAGTATCGAACAAACCCTCTTTGTCCTCCTGCAAATCCCTATTGTAGGACAAGGGTAAGGCTTTCATGGTAGTCAAGATACCTAATAGATTGCCATAGATCCGCCCCGTTTTACCCCTGGCCAGCTCCGCCACATCGGGGTTCTTCTTCTGAGGCATGATGCTGGAGCCTGTAGTATAAGCCTCGTCAAGGTCAATAAAGCCAAACTCTGCAGACGACCAGAGGACAAGCTCCTCAGCCAGGCGTGACAGGTGCACCATAGCCACGCTGGCTGTCGCCTGATACTCAATCACAAAGTCCCTATCGGAGACAGCATCAATACTATTCTGGCTTATTTGGCTGAAGCCCAGCTCCTGGGCCAGGAAGCTACGGTCAATGGGATAGGGCGCTCCAGCCAGTGCCCCACTACCTAAAGGAAGAACATCGGTGCGCTTAAGACAATCCTTGAACCTATGGACATCACGCTCCAGCATCTCAAAGTAGGCCAGGAGGTGATGGGCCAAAAGGGTTGGCTGTGCCCGCTGTAGGTGGGTATAGCCCGGCATGACCACACCTTTATTCGCCTCTGCTACGTCCAGAAGAGCACCTTGCAGCCCTCTCAGTCTATGGATTGCTTCTTCAATGGCTTCTTTAGTGAACAGGCGTAGGTCGAGGGCGACCTGGTCATTCCTGGAACGGGCGGTGTGGAGCTTCCCGGCTACCTCACCTATCTTCTCCGTGAGACGAGCCTCGATATTCATATGAATATCTTCCAGCTCAGGCTTGAAGGGGAATTTGCCTTGCTCTATCTCCTCTCGAAGAGAGAGCAGACCCATAGTGATAAGCTCAGCCTCCTTCTCCGAGATAATGCCCTGCTTGGCTAACATTTTGGCATGGGCCATGCTGCCAGCGATGTCCTGCCGATAGAGGCGCTGGTCAAAGGGAATAGAAGCAGTGTATTGTTGCACCGATTTATCGACTTCTTTCTGAAAACGACTGCGTAAAGGCTTCATATTTGTCACCTATTTCCCCACCCGACACAGGTTATCATACAGCCAGGGCCAGTC
>CAZNKW010000076.1:0-5872 GCA_964573655.1 uncultured Dehalococcoidia bacterium | reverse complement strand
GGTCGCCTTTCCCTAACCTTGTAGGGACAGACCTTCAGGTCTGTCCGCCTCTTCTCCGATTTATCGGAGTCCCTACAATCGTGAGACATCCTCGTTATATGAGGTTGTTTATTAATTGTAGGGGACGAACTCCGTGTCGTCTCTTTACAGTATGGTGGACAGAGACATCCACCCCTACTTGAATATAAGGAGCCTATTGAGATATGATAGGGGCAAGAAGATGGCATCTGCTATAGAGGAATTTGAAGCTAAGGGACAAGCGGCTAAGGCAGCTTCGAAAAAGCTGGCTCGCCTCTCTACCGAGGTGAAGAACCGGGCTCTGCTCAAGATTGCCGATGGGCTGCTCTCAAGGCAAGAGGAAATCCTCTCTGCCAATCGCCAGGACTATGAAGAGGCGAAGGCATCGGGGATGAGCCCGGCTATGCTGGACCGATTGCTGCTGAACCCCAGTCGCCTGGCTGGGATGGCGCAGGATGTGAGGACGGTGGCTGGGCTTCCCGACCCGGTGGGAGAGGTCTTCGAAATGCGCACCCTGCCCAATGGACTCCAGGTAGGCAAGAAGCGGGTGCCTTTGGGGGTGATTGGCACAGTCTACGAGAGTCGCCCTAACGTCACGGTGGATATCTCCACCCTCTGCCTTAAATCAGGCAATGCCGTCATCCTTCGGGGTGGTAAAGAGGCCATAAACTCCAACCTGGCCTTGGCCAGAGTGGTGCAGGAAGCTGCCTACCAAGCTGGGGTGCCTGAGGGGGCAGTTCAAATTATTGAGTCCACGGAACGGGCTGTAGTCAACCATATGCTCAAAAGGGGTGATATTATTGACTTGCTTGTCCCCCGGGGAGGGGCAGAGCTTATTAGGTTTGTGGTGGATAATGCCGCTATGCCGGTGGTAGCCGGAGGGGTGGGGGTCTGCCATACCTATGTTGACCAGAGCGCCGACCTGGGTAAGGCAGTAGCTATCGCCTATAATGCCAAGGTCCAGCGCCCTACCGTGTGCAATGCCCTGGATAGTCTCCTTGTCCATCGGGATATTGCCCCACGCTATTTGAGATTGATGGCTCAGGAGTGGGGGAAGGCCGGGGTGGAGATGCATTGTGATGAGACTGCCCTGCGAATCCTGAGGGATATTCCTTCCCTGAACCTGGTGCCCTGCTCTGAACAGGACTGGGGCAAGGAATTTCTAGCCCTGATTGCTGCCATCAAGGTGGTGGATTCTCTTGATGAAGCTATCAAGCATATTGAACGCTATGGCTCAGGGCACTCCGAGGCTATTGTAACTGAGGATTATTCAGCAGCAATGCGCTTCCTGGATGAGGTTGATGCTGCCTGCGTCTATGTCAATGCCAGCACCCGTTTCACCGATGGGGGGCAGTTTGGGCTAGGGGCGGAGGTGGGCATCAGCACCCAGAAGTTTCATGCTCGCGGACCTCTGGGGCTAAAGGAGCTGACCAGCTACAAGTGGATTATCTTCGGCAGTGGGCAGGTTCGCCCTTAGGGTGAATTGTTGGAGATGGGAGATAAAAGGGGTGATGGTTTTGCCTGATAAATCAGGCAACTACAAAAATTTAGGGGGTTCAGGGTTCTCGTTTTAAAAAAGGAGGTAAAGGGCTTGAAAGGAAAAATAAAGAGGCTTATCCGGGAACGAGGTTTCGGCTTCATCATCGCTGAAGATGGGAATGAGGTCTTCTTCCACCGCTCCGCTTTGGAGAAGACGGACTTTGATGCTCTGGAAGAGGATACCAGCGTGGAGTTCAACGTGGAAAAAGGGCCTAAAGGTCCTCGGGCGACGAATGTAAGAGTGGTAAAAGTCTAGTGAAATAAGCAGGTAGCCGGTTTAACGGTGGCAGCCCTGGCTGCGGAGAAGCTACACAAGCTGGGGCACAGAGCCTGAAGCAGCCATCAGACAAAGAAAGGCTGTTGTTTTGAGGGTGTTTATTTTGTCACCCTGACCCTGAGCGAAGCGAAGGGGAAGGGTCTAGATTCTTCCCCCGATAAATTGGGGTCAGAATGACGGATAAGATTGCCAAACAATCTCTTGCCTCTTACCTTGACAGCTACTTTAGGTAGCCCTTATACTTTCTAAGGAAGCGGGCCATTAGCTCAGCAGGTTAGAGCGCAGTCCTGATAAGACTGAGGTCTCTGGTTCGATCCCAGAATGGCCCACTTTAGATTGCTTTCTTACCCTCTTCTATCAATCGCTTGAGTTTGTCTACCGCAAGCGGAGACGCTTGAACTCGCTCAGATTCCCAACGAGCCACAGTTACTAAGAAGGAAACGCCGAGCTTCTTGGCAAAATCTTGTTGAGATAGAGGAATCTGACAGTGAAGTTTGAGAATCGCCTCAAGCTTTATAGCTCTTCGAATCCGCCTAGCTCAGCTATCTGTTAAGTAGCTCTTTCTGGACACTTCCCGTCCGTCAGCGTCATACAAAGCAGCTATGTCAGGGTCGCTATTGTTCCAAATGGCTTTCCCGTATCTAAAACTGAAGCCTCCCCATTCGGGATGAATCTCGTTTGTATAAACTCGGATGCTCACACCTGGAGCTAGGATGTAGGAGGGAAAGGTGAACGAGGGGTAACCTTCAGATATATCCCTTAACATCCAGCCCTCCAAATCTTGAGGGGCATCGCCCACATTGGTAACCTCCACATATTCATCGGATTCGACTCGGTAGACCAGACCATCATAGAAAATGTGAGTTATCTGAACATTAGTGGGTGGTGGAGGTAAGGTTGTAAAAGTATCATCCTCAGATGTCGCCTCGTTTCCACTGGCATCCCGGGACTCCACACAATAGTGATAAGTGGTATCAGGGTCAAGACCAGTCAGGTTGATAGTGTGCTGAGTGACTAGTTGTGTGTGGAAGGTAGAGATACTCCTGCCATAGTTGGTGGTCAATCCGTAATATACTTGACTGTGGCTTGGCTCGTTGGTTGCCCATGTAATGGTAGCGCTTGTTTCAGTTATATTTGAGGCTGAAACCACGGAAATCACCGGAGGGGTTTTATCTGCTTCCCCACCCCCAGCGCAGCCGGCAAGCAACGCTGCCAGGATGACGATGATTGATGCAACAGCTACCTTTCTCATGATATCCATATAGACGAATCTAGAGTTCTCTACATTTGTCAGGCTTGACTCGTGTAGAAGAATCTTCCACGATATTATACCACACTCGGCTTAGATGCAGATTCAAGGTGGCGTACTCAACAGATGGGAATCTCTCGAAATGGCGCAGAGGTATACTTCGGTTGGTGACCTTCAATGATGCAATGAAGTGCTATAAGACACCGCTGTCCTGAGGCTGAGAAAAAGAAGAAAGCCCATCTACTTTCGATAGACGGGCTTAGCTAGAAGGGGGGTGACCAATCCAGCCATAAATATTTTCACCGAATAGGCGGTGCTTGTATGTGACTTTTGTCTCCCTGTATCATGTGAGTAGGCAGATGGGAAAACCTGCCAATAGCGGAGCACTAGACAAGATGTATGGAGTCGGAGGATAGCCTGAGGGTTTCAAGATTAAGTAGATTAAGTAGGGTGGGTGCTGCCCCGAAGGGGCAAACCCACCGCTTTTCTTTGTGGATAGATGGTGGGTTTCGCTTTGCTACACCCACCCTACCATTGCTTACCGTATCGAGTTGAACTCTTGCCTATCACAAACGAGAAATAATCTTCTTGAACTCATCTTCGCTGAAAGCACGATGGCTGTCAGTGCGCACGTTCCCCAGGGAGCCAACCTTCAGAGACGCTCGGGCTATAGTTTCATCGTCTGGCGCTTCTACTATAAACATGGTATCGTACCGGTCCATACCCATTACCAGATAGAAAGCCTTGACCTTCGCCCCCATGTCCTGGAAGGTCTTCTTAGCTGCTTCGACCCGGGCAGGACTGTCCTTTATGTTCCGTATACCTTGTTCTGTATAACCAAAAAATATGACATAAGTGGCCATCAGATTATCTCCTTTCCTCTGGAATCCGTTGTCAACGAGTGCGACTATTCTATGACAACTATCGGTAGCTGTCAAGAAATCCACCAAGAATTTGCCTTGGGAGAATGTTTGACATCCTAATTGTCATTCTGACCCCGATTTATCGGGGGAAGAATCTGAGACCCTTCCCCTTCGCTTCGCTCAGGGTCAGGGTGACAGTTAAATAATCTCCGCCTTAGAAATCTTGACAATGGGGGGCAATACTCTAAAATAACAAGGAAGTAAGAATTTTACCCTACTGGAAGAGGTGGGGTAAGTGAGCTAAGTATAGTGGCTTTATAGAGTCCGGGCAGGGTGAGGTGAGGGCTCCATAGGAGCCGCCAAAGGAAGTTAATACGGGTACACTGCCACGGGCGCGCCGAAAATGAATTCGGTGAGTCAATAATTTCGTAAGGAAGTGTCTGGAGTCATCGCAGGAAGCATTGCCTATTTCTCAGTGGAGTTTGCCATCGACCCAGCTATACCCACATACAGTGGTGGCCTTGGTGTACTAGCTGGAGACATGATACGTGCTGCTGCTGACCTGGGCCTGCCCCTGATGGGCGTGACGCTCTTACACCGCAAAGGCTATTTTCGTCAGCACCTAGATGACGAAGGCAATCAGTCAGAGAGCGACTCACCGTGGTCTCCTGAGGAGTTTCTGGAGCTGCTTCCACTTCGGGTTTTGGCACCAATAGAAGGTCGTCAAGTACAGGTGCAGGTATGGCGCTACTTAGTAACTGGTGAGTCGGGGCATACTGTGCCTGTTTATTTCCTGGACACGGCCGTTCCAGAAAACACTCCTTGGGACCAAAGTCTCACCGGCTGCCTGTACGGAGGAGATGACCGCTATCGCCTGTGCCAGGAAGTTATACTGGGCTGGGGCGGATTGGCCATGCTACGCGCGCTGGGACACCAGAGGGTCCAAGCCTATCACATGAACGAGGGACACTCGGCTTTCGTTGTTTTAGCGCTATTGGAAGAGCAGGCTTGGGGGCGGGGTCTTCATCTCCTCAGTAGCGCGGAGAGTGAGGCAGTTCGGCAACGCTGTGTATTTACCACGCATACTCCTGTAGCGGCGGGGCATGATAAGTTCTCCCTTGACCTAGTCCGGGAGGTCCTGGGTGACGAGCGAACCAACTTCCTGACGGGGGTTCAATGCTGCCCCAACGGCGCTCTAAGTATGACTGACTTGGCACTGAACTTCTCGCACTATGTTAACGGCGTCTCAATGCGCCACGAGGAAGTCTCTCGCACTATCTTTTCTAACCATCCCATTGATGCTGTTACCAACGGTGTTCACGCCGTGACCTGGACCTCGGCGCCTTTTCGTCGTCTCTATGACCACCACATCCCGCAGTGGCGCAACGACAACCTCTACCTGAGGTACGCCGTAAAGCTACCACTGGACGAAATCCGGCGGGCACACACTGAAGCTAAACAAGAACTCCTGACACAGATAGAGCAGAGAGCAGGAGTGCGCCTTGACCCAATGGTAATGACCCTCGGTTTTGCCCGGCGGGCTACCGGGTATAAACGTATTGACCTTCTCTTCCATGACCTGGACCGGCTGAAGAGGATAGCCCAGCAGGTTGGACCCCTCCAAGTCGTCTGCGGAGGGAAAGCGCATCCAAAGGACGAATGGGGTAAGGCCCTCATCCGGCGCATCTTCCAAGCAGCCAATGGTTTGAAGAATATCATCCCCGTAGTCTACCTGCAGGAGTATGACATCGCGTTAGCGAAGTATTTGTGCTCCGGTGTGGACTTGTGGCTGAACACCCCGCAGAAGCCGCAGGAAGCCTCAGGTACCAGCGGCATGAAAGCTGCGCTCAACGGAGTGCCCAGCTTGAGCACTCTAGACGGCTGGTGGATTGAGGGGCATATCGAGGGGGTAACCGGATGGTCTAT
>CAZNKW010000075.1:0-6006 GCA_964573655.1 uncultured Dehalococcoidia bacterium | reverse complement strand
GCAGCAGGCATCATAGCCTATTTCGTCCGCAGAATGAAAAGTGTCTTGATTGAGATGTGAGTGGCGAAAAATGATTATCAGATGTTGGGGAGCTAGAGGTTCAATACCTGTTTCAGGAGCAGAGTATTTGAAGTACGGGGGAAATACTACCTGCATAGAGGTGAGAACAAAGGACGACCAGGTGATCATAATTGATGCAGGCTCAGGCATCCGAAAACTGGGGAACAAACTACTGAACGAAAATCGGTATGAATACAGTCTAATATTCACACATGCTCATTGGGACCATATCCTGGGATTTCCCTTTTTTAAGCCCATATACATCAAGGGAACACATATAAACATGTTCGGCTGTCCGTTTACCCAAGAGTCCGTAAGACAAATGATTTCGCGAACAATGGCCCGCCCTAACTTTCCAGTAAACTTTGAAAACGTTAAAGCGGAATTCTCATATCATGGAGCATGTGACAATAGTTTTGCAATAAAATCGCTGAGAGTGACTCCCATATTACTAAGTCATCCAAATCAGGGCATAGGATATAGATTCGTTGAAGATGACAAGTCTTTTGTTTTTCTCACCGATAACGAACTGACTTTCAAACACGCAGGTGGACTCGATTATCAAGATTATCTTAGTTTTTCCTCTAATGCCGACCTGCTTATGCATGATGCTGAGTTCACAGAGGAAGAATACAAAACAACCAAAGCATGGGGGCACAGTGTTTATACCGATGCTCTCAAGTTAGCTTTGGAAGCTCAAGCAAAGAAATTTGGCTTGTTTCATCATAATCAAGAAAGGACAGATAAAGCTTTAGACGAAATGGTTCAAAATTGCCAGCAAATCATCAAGGCGAATAATGCCAGTTTAGAATGCTTTGCTGCCTATGAAGGAATGGAGGTCAGACTGTAACAGGTTCTGCTGGTCTGCCTTCCTGCGAGCTTAGAGTCCATTTTCTTAGTCATTTAATCAAAAACGCCCTCTTCCAGGAATTCCACAAACTCCCCATCGGAAAGCCCCAGGATCTGAGTGTAGACATAGTCGTTGTCTTCCCCCAGCGTATGAGCTGCTTTATGAAGCTCAGCGGGGGTTTTTGATAACTGGGAGCCCAGGCTATCGTAGGTTGACGCCCCGATTTCTTGATGCTCCAGGACCCAGAAATGATGGCGATGCTTCAGTTGAGGGTCGCTATGCAAGTCCTCAGCAGTCTCTACCACCCCGGCTGAAACACCAGCTTGCTGTAGCCAATTCATTACCTCTTCGGCGGAATAGTTTATAGTCCACTGCTCTATCAGGCTATTTAGCTCCTCTTCATTACTCTTTCTGCCCAGAAGAGTAGCGAATTTGCTATCCTCTGCCCAGGGTGGGCTACCCATGACCTGACGCATTGCTTCCCACTCCTGGTCAGTAAAAACAGCAATAGCGCACCATCTATCCTCGCCCTTACAGCGATAGGCCCCGTGAGGGGCAGCAGAGGAATGCCGATTCCCATTTCTCTCCAGGATTCTGCCGTTTACATCGTAGTCAAGAAGAGGAGGCATAAGAAACTGAATGCCAGCCTCAGACTGTGAAAGGTCGATGTATTGACCTTTACCTGTCCGGCGACGGTAGTCCAGGGCAGCAAGAAGAGTAGCTGCCCCAAAACGACCAGCGATACTGTCTGTATAGGCTCCAAAGATTACGGGTGGGTCTCTGTCCGGCCAACCGGTGATGGCAGTGAAACCAGACACTGCTGCCAGATGAGCTCCGAAGGCGGGAAGGTGAGCATGGGGTCCGGTCTGCCCTTTAGAACCCAAGCTAATCATGATGATATCCGGCTTTATTTCCCTTATCTCTTCGTAGCTTAGCCCCAGGCGCTTCATTACTCCCGGGTTGAAGTTTTCGGCTATAATGTCAGCCCAGAGTATCAACCTTTTGGCTAGCTCCAAGGCTTTCGGATGCCGCAGATTCAGGGTTATACCATATTTGTTGCTATTATAGTTGTGGAAGTAGCCACTCCGGTTTATTCCTGGGACGTCATCTTTATAGGGTGGGGTATACCTAATTGGGTCTAGACGTGTCCCTGTTTCCACATGGATCACCCGTGCTCCGTAGTCAGCTAAATACCTGACACATAAGGGCCCAGCCACCACCCAGGTGAAATCAGCGACTCTTACATTCTCCAGGGCTTTCCTCATATCAAATAATCCCCCCTTGCTTCAGAAGGACAAGGTCTTCCCTGGAGAGCCCCAGCTCCTCATATATCTCTTCGTTATGCTCACCGATAAGAGGGGCTCGACGCCGTATCTTACAAGGGGTTTCTGAAAGCAACATACAAGGGCGGGGGTAAACAAGAGTGTCGTTTAGTTCGGGATGCTCTATCTGAGCCCAGAAATCCCTGGCTCTGAGATGGGGGTTATTTCTCAAATCCTCTATTGTGGAACAGGGATAGAGCACTATGCGTCTTCTTACTGCTTCCTCATAGAGTTCAGCTTTGGTGTGTCGGCTAAAAAAGGTGGTTAGAGCCTTGGCTATTTGTTCATAGTCTTCTACGGTTATTTCCTCTGCTCGTATGTCAAAGGCGGACCAGTGCATTTGCTTCATGCATTCTGGTGCCAGCCCCTCGCTGTCCATCCACTCAGTGAGTGCCTGGTTGCCCGGTGCCCCGGTCTCTCCAGCCATCAATATGAAGCAAACGAAGCCATCCTGGCACTGCCATATCCTGCGCTGATAGGCCCATTTTACCCCGGATCGGTGGACGCAGGGTCCTGCCCTCTTGGGATTAAATCTAGCCAAATTCCAGTACTGCTGGTTCTGCAGGTTGACCACAATCAAAGCTTGCTGGGCAGAGACATCAACCCACTGTCCCTCTCCAGTGAGCTGACGGTGGTGGAAGGCAACTAGTGTTCCTACGGCTGCTTCCAAGCCGGCGTGAAGATATGACTGGGGGTAACCAAACCACACCGGAGCTCGATCTGCATCGCCTTCCACATACATGTAGCTGCTCAGTGCCCAGAGGGCAATGTCAGAGCCTTTATAGTCCCCCCAGGGTCCGGTTTGCCCGAAGGGACTAATGGAGGTGAGGATAATTTGCGGATTGATTTCACTGAGAGCAGAATAGCCTAAGCCAATCTTATCCATATATCCCGGCGGGAAGGACTCGATGACAAAATCGGCTGTCTTGACCAGCCTCTTGAATATCTCCTGCCCATCAGCGGTTTCAATATTGAGGGTTATGCCTCTCTTGTTGGCGTTATAGGCAAACCAATAAAGGCTCTTCTCCGGGTCAGGGATATCGTGGTAAAAGGGACCAATTCTTCGGCTAGGGTCACCACCAGGAGGCTCTATCTTGATGACATCAACCCCGAAGTCACCTAGTATTCTGCCACAGAGAAATCCCTTCTCATCCGTAAGGTCAAGGGCTCTATAAGGGCTAAGGAGAGATTCCTGCTTCTGATTCACCGGGTTAAAGAATAGCTTCCCTTAGACTGTTTAACTGTCACCCTGACCCTGAGCGAAGCGAAGGGGAAGGGTCTCAGATTCTTCCCCCGATAAATCGGGGTCAGAATGACAATTAGGATTTCAAACACCCTTGCTTCCCTTTATGTTGCGCAGTTTTTTTATTTGTATCCCCTCTCCCCAAAACTGGCCTTATTTGGCGTCCCATTGAGCGATCAAATAATAAGGCCAAAACGAGTCTGCCTTGCCATAAGTCTCTTGCGGGTGGCATAGGCTAGAATGCCTGCGGCAAAAGCTGTGGCGCTGCCTATCTTGACCACCGCCATGATTTTTGGGCACCTAGGACTTCACCACGTATTCGCTGGTGGGTATACAATCGATTTTATCGAAGTCGATGAACCGAGTGCAGCTTTCTATCATAGCTTGCTGGCGTTGTTTGAATTTCTCCTTATCACCTACGGAATCAAAAAATGCCATACGGTCGGTCATCGCTGCCTTGGGAAAGTTCTCTTCGACAATTGCATCATATGGTGGTGCGGCGTAAGTCAGCGGGCGGACAATGACATTCTGGCGATAGCCAAAAGTTGATTGGGTATCAATGGCAACCTGGGTATGGCTGCCGAGCCATATTTCCAGCCAATGTTCGTAACTCAAGCGGGGAGGCTTTTGCAGAAATGCCACCTGACTCATACCCGGAGTACGCTGGCCCTCAGCTACTCTATACTTGGTATTAACGATAGGCTCAGACTCGGTCACTAAATACCCTGCTAAGCGGGCGACAGCTTTCTTGATTACCTCCTCTAACGTCTGGCGATTAATCGCCGTGTCTACCCACAGGGAAATCATACCTGAGATTGGTGGCTTGGTATTTTCTATACGGATTGGGTCAGCCGGGGCAACATCCTCGTCCACTACATTAATACGAAGTTTGTGCACCCCCAGCTCGATAAGCTGCTCAGACACTCTTCCTAGTAGCTTTTGCTTGAAGTCAGTTGGCGAATCTGTTTCATGTTTCCAAACCAGATATACTATTTTTTCCATTTGATTTTCCTCGTTAATGCCAGCAAGATTCAGGAGCGCCCTTAATGTTTCTCGTCCTTGGCTCTGCCAAGTTCATGAGGGGAACGCACACAATCTAGCGAAAGGGCGAGCGACGTTTCACCACCAGTTCGTCAAGTGCCTTGCTCCGCAATATCCTTAGATATGTCGTAAGGTTATTACGCTGCTTCGGGGAAAGGGATGAAAGTAACTTGCGAATAATTCTCATCTCACTTTGCTGTTGATAAGCTTTCTCACCTTTTTCCGTCAAGGTGACTCTCACTAAGTTCTTCCTCTCAAGGTCCCTCGTTTTTCTTATAAGGCCTTGCTTTTCCATGCGATTCAGTAGCCCGGACACTGTGTGAGGCTCTCTGAACAGCCAACGGGATAGCTGGGCAGGCGTTGCTGGCGTCTTAGCATTCTTAACTAGGAACAGCGCTGCAGCCCCAATCATTGAAAGGCCAATCGGTCTTAGTTCATTCTCTGTAACTCTGACCATAGCCCAATAGACCTGGTTCACCATGGCCCAGAGTTCGCCATATCCTTCAAGGATCACACTGGTTTCCCTAGTTTTCATTTTCACTGCCTCCTTCCAAGCCCCTTTGTTCTTATTCGCTGCCAGCTCGCCAAATCTGTCTAGCTGGACTTACAGCGCTTTGATGCCTGCCAAATATAGATACTTTAACTTCCTCTTACTCCTCCTTCGTGGATTCCGATTTACTTTTTGGCAGCCTGCAACAGAGCGAAGTTTAGCTTTCCTCTAACGCGCATCATCTCCCCACTGACCCTAAAGAGGTTCTTCTCGAACTTGTCTAACAAATCTTGTTGCTTACGCCTCTGGATCATAGCACGGGTCTCGAGGTAGTGAACCCCCATAGGTATGCCAGCTACACCGTACTGGTCAAAGGCGAATTGCTCTGTGGCCGACTTTTGCCGGGAAAACCCGGCATCAGCCACCAGTGAATATAACTCGCCACCTGAGAAAAACCTGTAATTGGGATGAGCCAATTGGAAGGACTCGCTGAGCACTTCCCTCAACTCGGCGTCATCAGGAGCCTCTGGTTCACACAATATCAGTTCACCACCTGTTTTCAGCACTCGTTTCATTTCGTTGAGACCCTTAAGTGGATCAGCAAAGTGATATAGTCCCAGGACACAGAATACCGCGTCAAACATTGAGTCTCTAAATATGAAGTCGTTTCCCAGGGATGCCATAACCGCGGCATTGGCAGCTTTTTTCTTGAGCAGTTTATTTTGCGCCAACCTTATCATGGCACTAGATGGATCAATGCCGATAACCCGTCCCTTGGCCAAGATTTCACTGAGAAGCTGAACCAAGCAGCCTGTTCCTGCGGCAACATCTAGAGCCACCTCGTTGCCCTGGAGAGAAGCCATGGTCAAGATTTCGGTATAGAGTTTTCCCGTGAAGTCCGATTCTGCCCACATCTTGTCAATCTGCAAAGCTCTGCGATAACTAATGTCAGGTTCATAGATTATGTCCATTCCACACTCCTATGTTTCCCAGCCACACG
>CAZNKW010000074.1:0-6057 GCA_964573655.1 uncultured Dehalococcoidia bacterium | reverse complement strand
GATAAAGAAGATGAGTACCAAAAATCGATAATTATAGGTGTTTGGTTGCCTTTCACTGCACCACCCTACGGCCTATCGTCACTTCATATAGTCTTTTCCAACTCTAAATCAGCAGATTTGGCGAAGCTATGAAAAACAATAAAGAGAAGAGCGCATACTTTTCCCCACCACCCTTTGTCGATATTAAGAGCCCTTTTGTAAAGTCAGCGTCCTTTAAACTCAGCTTTTCTCTTCTCCAGGAAGGCTGTCACTCCCTCCTTGTAATCCTCTGTGCTGGTACATACTTTTATAGCGTAGTTCTCATAGTCCAAGGCACCCTTTATATCGGATTCAAGCCCTCTATATACACCATACTTTGCCAGCTCCAGAGCAATGGGTGGGCCGGCAGCTATTTTTTCTGCCAGCTCCCTCACTGTCTTCATCAGATCATCATGAGGAACAACACGGCTCACCAGCCCGATTCGCAAGGCTTCTTCAGCATTGATTACATCTCCAGTATAGAAGAGCTCCAGAGCTTTCTCTATCCCTACTATTTGGGGCAGAAGATAGGTGGCTGTGCCATCAGGGACAAGCCCTCTATTCACCCAGGAACAGGTAAACCTGGCCTTATCCGAAGCTATCCTTATATCACATGCGGCGATGAAAGATACCCCCATGCCTGCTGCCACGCCATTTATGGCAGCTATAGTTGGTACTCTAATCTCCCTTAGCCGGGGCACATGCCAGCCTAATCGCTGGGTAAGCTGGCGACGGGTTACTTCCTTTACCTCACCGGCAATACGGGCTGACATTACGCCAACATCTACACCAGCGCAAAAGGCACGATCTCCAGCCCCGGTGAGGATAAGCACCCTCATATCTTCATCCTCACGAACTTCAGTCAGCGCCGCTACTATCTCCTCCCTCATCGGCATCGAAACAGCGTTCATTTTCTCCGGGCGATTCAAAATCAAGGTAGCGATATTCCTTTCCTTCTCTAAAATGATATCCTTATATTGCACTTCTCCCTCCCTTAATTTCTCCAGCTAGTTCTGGGTGAAAAAGTCCAGGGCTAGACGGCGGATTTTGCAAATTTCCTAAAAGTGGTTACCCGACTTTCATTGAAGCACAACAACATCTTAGGCTTGAACAACGTCAGATTAGTGCGGCTTCACCAGTAAGATCGGGCAGGAGACTCCCAGCAGGACCTTCTCGGCCACACTGCCATAGACCCACCGGCTGAGTCCAGAGCGCCCACGGGTTGTCATCGCAATTAAGCTAAAAGGGGTTTTCGCTGCATAGTCAACGATCTCATCGGCAGCCTTGCCCATGAGCACTTGAGACCTCACACTGAGGCCCACATCCCTGAGCCGCTTTTCGACAGCTAATAAGTACTGCTCGTTTCTCTGACGGCTTTTAGCCATTTCCTGCTTTACATGCTCATCCCAACTTAGCGGCATGCTAGGTGGATAGTCTGAAGGGATGGCCGGTGGCTCACATACTCTAACAAGGATGACATCTACAATATCCGCCCCGCGCTGCTTCACCATCACTTCAACATGGGGAAGCACTTGCTCAGCCAATTCTGAGCCGTCCAAGAGCACTAGTGCTGTTATCTTTGGCCATTTGTCATAATCGCTCTCCTGAGCACTGCCAGCTTTGACCAGCCAAACAGGGACTTCTGATGCCCGGAGTACTTTATCAGCCACACTGCCGATAGCCCAGCGCATCACTCCAGACCTGCCATGACTGGCCATAAGGATTAGATCAATGTGGTTCTTTTGCACATACTGAAGAATCTGCTCAGCAGGATGACCGACAACTACCCGACCCCGCGCCTCAACCGGGATGCCTGCCTCTTTGAACTGGCGTTTCATGTTATCAGCCACCCCATTAACATAGGCATGGTGCATAGACGCCAATCGGCTCTCATCCGATCCAGAGACGTGAAGAAAAGTCACATCGAGCCCTAGCCGCCCCGACAGCTGCCTAGCAAAAGGAAGAGCTGCCTCGGCCAGCTTTGAGCCATCCAAGGGCACAAGCAATCTCTGGTACACTTTCCTAGTTCTGCTTATGGATTTGATGATACCTTACACCCTAGGGGAAGTCAACAGGCTCATCCCCATTTCTGATTTGGGTGACTAGCAGGGTATAGAAATAGACTATTCCAGAATGGCTACCTGTACCACCAGGCTTGAGCATTGAAAGGATACCCACTCTCAGCGCTCTTCATCAACTTCGAGAGAATCCAAAGATTACCCACCTATTAAGATACATAAAGGGTATATTGACCAAGCCGACCAGCCACTTAGTGGCGATTTGCCCTTCTATCAGGTCTGGCAAGGGCATTACTCCATAAAAGGCTATAGTGATAAAGATGAAGGTATCAACCGTCAAGGCCGGGACTGAGCTGAAGACGTTCCGCATCCAGAGATGCCGGCCTTTCGTCCTCCTTCTAAACACATCAAATACCCAGGCGTCAAAATTCTCACTTATCAGGAAAGCAACCCAAGACGCCAAGGTGATCCTGGGGACCAGACCCAGGATAGATTCCCAGGCTTCCTCATCTACCCAAAAAGGGGCCGCTGGTAACCTGGTGCCTAACCAAAGGAAAAAGACCATCGCCACCTGAGTCACAAAGGCAATAAATATCATCTTGTGTACTTCTCGGCGACCAAACCTTTCGTTAACGATGTCAGTAAAAAGATAGGTGACGGAGTAAATCAGAACCGCAGCGGGAGCAGTAACAGTTGCCAAGCCAAGATCGAACTCGGCCACCTTGACAGCTATAATCTGGCTCAGGGCCACAAACACCACATAAAGAGCTATGAGGGCATCAGGCTTCTCAAACCTCCTGGCATACCAGGCCCCGAAGAGAGTAAAGGTCGTTATGCCTATTATCCATAATATGATTTGTGTCATGTTATACCCCCTTGTCGAAACTAAAGGACAGATTCAAACCTGAATAATCTCCTTAAAGGACGTTTATAGCTTGGTTTCCAAGAGAAATCAATAGCCTCCCCCAACCCCCTATCGATAGCCGCTAAGAGCCAACTCCAGCCCTCAGTTGCAAATGGTAATATTTTGCTATATACTAACGCCGGTGGTTATAAGTCTAGGTTATCAACTGTCTGTGGAATCTCCTTTGGATTCATCAACAGCGTTGGATGACCGAACTTCAGCCAACTATGAAAAAGAAAGGAGGTCATCCAATGGGCTTTTCGGACAAGTCGCTCCAGTGTTCCGATTGTGGAGCGGCGTTTGTCTTCACTGCGGCTGAGCAGGAGTTCTACGCAGCCAGAGGCTATACCAACGAACCCAAGCGCTGCCCGTCCTGCCGTGAAGCAAGGAAAGCAGAGCGCTCTGGAAGCGGCAGCTACAGACCAAGGCGCCAAATGTTCACCGCAGTCTGTGCCGAGTGTGGTGGCGAAGCTCAAGTGCCCTTCGAACCTCGAGGGGACAGGCCGGTCTACTGCAGCAGTTGCTACACCAAGATCCGACAAGGCAGCCAGCGATAATCTCGACAACAAAGAACAATGGCGACTGTGATACTCTCCAGTCGCCATTGTCTCGTTTTAGAGGTGGATACGGTGAAGCGCTGCGTTATGTTCACTTTCTCCTCAGAGCTAGCTACAGAACCCGTTATCTACAACCTCGGCATGCAATTTGGACTAGTGACTACTATCCGTCGGGCAAATATCACTGAGGAGAAAGGTTGGATAGCACTCGAGTTAGAGGGTGGGGAAGAGGATATCACACAAGCTATCGCCTGGGTAACTGGTAAAGGAATAAGAGTCGACCCTGCTGACGACCTTGTGTAAGACTAGCCTTTAACTACCCCCATAGGTCTTGCTTTGACCACCTTGCGGCACAGCCCAGCTTGGTGACACACCTCTACCACCTCGGTCACGTCTTTATATGCCTCCGAGGCTTCTTCAGCCAAGCCCCCCTTGCTCGCTGCCCTGACCAAAATTCCCCTCGAAGCTAACTCTCTAGCTACGTCTGCATCTTGCTGAAAGCGTCTGGCAGCATGGCGGCTCTTCACCCTCCCTGCCCCGTGACAAACAGAGCCAAAGGTCTCCTTCATTGCTCTTTCAGTGCCCACTGCTACATAGGAGCAACGACCCATATCACCGGGAATAAGCACCGGCTGCCCTATCTTTTTATATCTAGAAGGGACGTCAGGATGGCCAGCAGGGAAAGCCCTGGTTGCTCCCTTGCGATGCACACAAAGGTTAAGCCTCTTACCCTTCACTTCATAACTCTCCATTTTAGCTATATTATGTGCCACATCATAGACCATCTCCAGCCCTATTTGCTTGAGGCTTTTACCAAAGACTTTGACAAAACATTCCCTGGCCCAATGAGTAATGCACTGGCGGTTAGCCCAGGCGTAGTTGGCAGCACAAGCCATGGCAGCCAGGTAATTCTGCCCCTCCTTCGACTTCACCGGGGCGCAAGCCAACTCCCGGTCAGGCAGGTTAATGTCATACCTCTGCACTACTTCTCGTAGTGTTCTCACATAATCATCGCAAACCTGATGACCCAAGCCTCGACTTCCTGTATGGATGAGGAACAAAACTTGCCCCACTTCCCCAATACCCATAGTCTTCGCTATAGACGGTTCATAGATCTCCTCCACCACCTCCACTTCGAGGAAGTGGTTCCCCGAGCCTAAGGTCCCCGATTGAGGTGAACCCCGCTCCTTGGCCTTGAAGCTCACCTTATCTGGATCAGCTCCCTTGAGGCAACCCTTTTCCTCAGTAACCTCTAAGTCCTCCCCGGTACCAAATCCCCGCTCCACAGCCCAGCGAGCCCCCTGAGATAAAATCTCGTCTATTTCCTTCTTACCCACTCTTACCTTTCCCTTGGAGCCAACCCCCGAGGGAACGTTAACAAAGAGCTCAGAAAGCAACTGTTCTACCTTACCCCTTACCTCCGACTCACGCAGATTAGTGCGTAGGAGCCTTACGCCGCAATTGATGTCATATCCTACGCCACCAGGGGAGACTACCCCATCCTCCACCATAGTAGCTGCCACTCCCCCTATAGGAAAGCCATAGCCCCAGTGGATATCGGGCATAGCTAAGGAGTATCCCACAATGCCCGGCAGGAAAGCTACATTAGCTACCTGCTCTGGCGCCTGCTCTTCCCGAATGCTCTCCACCATCTCCTGGCTAGCATAGATAAGCCCAGGAACCCTCATGCCTGGTTTATAGCTTTGAGGAATCTCCCAGCGGTAGTCATCTATCTTCTTCAGCGGTCCTTGCCAACGTGCCATTCCCCACCTCTAAACGTCGAAAATTACCCGAACACTATACCCGTTATCCTTTTTCACCATGAGCATATGATAAGTAGCCGCCTTAACCCCTGCTTTCAGGCTATGGCGAGCCTTATCTAGCAGCTCCCCATAGCCTTCAGCTTTAAGCCTAGTTTCACTAAGCTCCATAACCTTGAACCTTTTGAAAATAATCCCCTCCACGTCAAAGAGATAAAGGAGCTCATTCAGCCAGCTTACCAGAAGGCTTTCCCGGTCCCCTGCCTCCACCTCCATCTGGCGGCAAACAATCTCCTTTACGTCTTCTAGGTCAGCTATCAAGGTAAACATAGCATAAGCCGCGTTAGCAAAAGCTTCCTTTAGCTCCGTCCCATAAGCCACAATACCAGCATCAGCCGTGTGCGCAATAATATCGAATTTTTTCATCTTTTTCTGAGTAGTTGCCTTGATCTACCAGACAATAGCCTAGCTAATTTCATCTTATAGACTTATGTCATCAATGTCAAAGGGGGATCCTAAATCAGCGATTACTGCCCTTATCATAGGCAGGTGCTCCGTCACCCGCCCCACTTGGGCAGGGGACAGAGCCCCTACCCTATGCGTGAGACATTTCAATCGTTGATTCTAGAGGGAACCACAGTGGTCGGAAGGGCAAGGCCACAAATCTTGTGGTAGCAATTCGGTTCTAGTATAATTTCCCCTAAAGGGGAAGATATGGCGGGCGATCATCGAGTAGCTACCAGCGATGATGTCGAGGTATCTACCTACCTTGAAATCGCTAAGGAAAAAGGGGGGGAGCA
>CAZNKW010000073.1:0-6107 GCA_964573655.1 uncultured Dehalococcoidia bacterium | reverse complement strand
GCAGAAGAGACACTGGCTTCAGGGAAGGCTGATTTAATAGCCATAGGCAGGGGATTGCTAGCCGACCCTGAACTGCCCAATAAGCTCTCCAGGGGAGAATTTAAGAAAATCAGAAATTGCATCGCCTGTAATGTCTGCATCGATATAGCCCCTGAGCCTATCACTTGTACAATTAACCCCGAAGCGGGAAGGGAGAGGGAGATGAAAATCGTGCCTGCTTCCCAACCAAAAAGGGTGTTAGTGGTCGGTGGCGGACCAGCAGGTCTGGAGGCAGCCAGGGTGGCTGCTTTAAGGGGTCATCAGGTCAGTCTATATGAAGAGGACGAAGAACTCGGCGGACAGTGGGTGCTGGCAGCCACCCCGCCCCACAAGCAGGATTATATGAAGTTCATAGACTATCTATCCTGGGAACTGGAGAAACTGGGGGTAAGACTAAATCTGGGCCAGAGGGTTACCTCAACGGTGCTGGAAGAGCTGAAGCCCGATGTGGTGGTGGTAGCTACCGGAGCAACACCATCGGCGCCTCCTATCCCCGGTGTTGAGCAGGAGGAGGTAGTTACCGCCTGGGATGTCTTGAGAGGGCGTGGTGTTGGTCATCGGGTGCTGGTGATCGGCGGAGGCATTACAGGGCTAGAGACAGCAGACTTTCTAGTGCAGCAGGGGAAAGAGGTAGTGGTGGTGGAGCAACTAAAGCGTGCCGGGGCAGATATGGGAGCGTCAATTCGATGGCACTTAATGCACAGGCTAAGGGAACAAAAAGTAAAGATATTCACCTCCACCGAGATTAAGGAGATTTGCCGGCAAGGGGTAGTCATAAAGAGGAACGGGGGTGAAGAGACCTGGAAAGGGTTCGATACCATAGTGCTGGCTACCGGCGTTAAGCCTAGAAACGAGCTAGTGAAGGAGAGCGAAGCCAGGGTGAAAGAGGTATATGTCATCGGCGATGCTGCTAAGCCCCGTAAGGGGCTGGAGGCAATAAGAGAGGGAGCTGAGGTTGGGCGGAGGATTTAGATAGCTGGTGTCAATATCTCTTATAGGAAGGGGGAATTTCACCCCCACCCTATCCGTATATAGTCCTCCCTCCCCTAGCGGGAGGGAGCTAGAGGGAGGGGGGATGGCCAAACTCCACCCTCACCCTACCCTCTCCCGTCGAGGGAGAGGTATTTGTATTAGCCAGATGTAGGGACAGGTTTTTAAACCTGTCCGAATCTTGGACAGACCTGAAGGTCTGTCCCTACTTCGAGGGAGAGGGATTGTATTGTAGTGAGATGCCATTACCTCTAGCATATCTAGAAGGAATGTGATATAATGGAACCCGAAGTGATAGAGGATTTGCCCGCCAAAGCGGAGAACGAATATACCGCTGAGGATATCCAGGTCCTGAAGGGGCTCGAGGCAGTCCGCCGTCGGCCCGGGATGTACATCGGAGACACAGACCGGCAGGGTCTCCACCGCCTTATTCTGGAAATCGTATACAACAGTGTCGATGAAGCAATAGCTGGCTGCTGTAACCGGGTTGATTTAACCCTGTATAAAGGTGGTAAGGTCAAGGTAGAGGACAATGGACGGGGCATCCCGGTAGAAACCCACCCCGTTAGTGGAGTTTCAGCGCTGGAGACCGTAATGACCATGCTCCACGCCGGGGCGAAGTTCGGTGGTAGAAGTTACACGGTTTCCAGCGGATTGCATGGCGTAGGGGCATCCGTAGTAAATGCTCTTTCAGCTTGGCTAAGAGTCGAGAGCAAGCGTGATAGCCAGCTTTACTCTCAAGAGTATCGCTGTGGCACTCCCCGGGGTGAAATAAAGACCGAGGGCGAAGCCAATGGTAGTGGCGTAACCGTAACTTTCCTCCCAGATAAACAAATCTTCAGTAGCCTTGACTACGATTTTGACTTCCTGATCCAGCGTTTCCGCGAACTGGCTTACCTGGTGCCGAAACTAGAGTTAAACCTCCACGATGAAAGGAGCAACCAAGAGGCAACCTTCTACTTTGAAGGGGGAATAGCTAGCTTCGTTCACTATCTCAATAGGAAGAGGACAGTCCTTCACCCTAAAGCTATCTATGTGTCCAAGGAGGCGGAAGGGACAATAGTAGAGGTGGCGCTGCAATATAATGATAGCTACAATGAATTGGTTCTCAGCTTTGCCAATTGTATCAATACTGCAGACGGGGGGAGCCACCTCACCGGATTTCGCTCAGCCTTAACCCGCGTGCTCAACGATTATATGCGTAAAGCGAAATTGACTAAGGACAACGAGGTAAGTCTCCTTGGCGAGGATGTGAGGGACGGGTTAACAGCCATCGTCAGTGTAAAAGTCAACGACCCTCAGTTTGAAGGACAAGTAAAGGCTAAACTGTGTAACCCCGAAGTAAAAGGCCAGGTGGAATCAGTAGTAGCTGAGCAGCTATCCTTCTACCTGGAACAACATCCCAACGAAGCCAGGAAAATTATAGAAAAGTGCCTCACTGTGGCTAAGGCCAGAGAGGCAGCCCGCAGGGCAAGGGAGCTAATTTTCCGAAAAGAGTCACAGGCTATCACCTTACCTGGCAAGCTAGCTGAATGCTCGGAGAAGGAGCCCTCTCAATGCGAACTCTTCCTGGTAGAAGGAGCTTCTGCTGGCGGCACAGCAAAACAAGGGAGAGACCGCCGCTTCCAGGCAATACTGCCTCTGAGAGGCAAGATACTCAATGTAGAGAAGGCTTCTGCGGATAAGATGCTAGCCCATGAGGAGATCCGTGCCTTAATTACTACCTTAGGCACTGGAATAAACGATCAGCTCGAAGTCTCAAGGCTGCGCTATCACCGGGTGATTATCATGACCGATGCTGATGTTGACGGCGCCCATATCCGCACCTTGCTGCTCACCTTCTTCTTCCGCAACATGGCAGAGATAATCGACCGGGGACACCTGTTTATCGCTCAGCCACCACTGTATCGCATCCAGGCAGGTAAAGAGCAATACTGGCTTTACTCAGAAAAAGAGAAAGAGGATTTGCTTCGAAGGCTGAAAAATAAAAAGGTGGAGATACAGCGATACAAGGGACTGGGAGAGATGACCCCAGAGCAACTGTGGCAGACCACCATGAACCCCAGCACCAGGACAATGCAAAGGGTGCAAATAGAGGATGCCGCTAAAGCCGATGACGTCTTCCATATGCTCATGGGAGAGGAGGTTCCTCCCCGTAGAGCCTTCATCCAAGCCCATGCCAAGAATGTGAGAAATCTGGATATTTAGGGCTCAACCTTTACCAGCCAATAGGCTGATTTTTCCATGTTGCCACGAATTTGTCCCTTCCTTCCCGTGGCATTATAATTTTGCCAGGGAACTTGACTAGAGCCTTTGACAAGAGAGGCCCCATGACCCCTAAAAAAGAAGAGAAGTTTCGCCGTTTGAAAGAAATACTGTCACCGCTCGGTAGCGTCCTGGTAGCTTATTCCGGTGGCGTAGATAGCACTTTTCTTCTTAAGCTGTGCCAAGATACCTTAGAAGGGAAAGTGCTGGCAGTAACCGCCAACTCACCAACCTACCCCTCAGCGGAGCTAGCCAAGACGGTAGAGGTAGCCAAATCCCTTTCGGTAAGACATCGCCTAATTGAGACCAAAGAGCTGGAAAACCCAAACTTTGTGGCTAACTCACCTGACCGCTGCTATCATTGTAAGCTCGAGCTTTTCGGTCGGCTGAAACAGATTGCCCAGGAAGAGGAGATAAGGAATATAGTTGATGGTTCAAATTACGATGATTTAAAGGACTTCCGTCCCGGTAGGCGTGCTGCCGCCGAGCTAGGAGTGCGCCACCCGCTACAAGAGGCGCAACTAACCAAGGACGAGATAAGAGCCCTCTCCAAAGAAATGGGATTGCCCACCTGGGACAAGCCTTCCCTTGCCTGCCTCGCCTCGCGTTTCCCCTATGGTACCCCCATCACCAAGCAATCCCTCCTGGTAGTAGAGGAGGCGGAAGCCTTTCTCCATAGCCTGGGGATTGGGCAACTGCGCCTTCGTCACTATGACAAGACGGCCAGGATCGAGGTAGAACCCCAAGAGATGCACCTCTTGCTCCAGGAATCTAATCGGAAACGCATCGTAGCTCGCCTCCGAGAACTGGGGTACCGTTACGTCACCCTGGACCTCGCTGGCTATCGTAGCGGCAGTATGAACGAAGGATTATCCCTATGAATCCTGAGCAGCTCCGACGGTTATTAAAGAAGGTGAAGGCAGGCAGCTTAGATATAGAAGAGGCGCTAAATCAATTGAAGCTGTTACCCTATGAAGACATCGATTTTGCCAAGCTCAACCACCACCGCTCCCTCCGAAAGGGCTTCCCGGAGGTTGTTTTATGCCAAGGAAAGACAGTAGAGCAGGTGGTGAAGATTATAGAGCACCTATTACCATCGGCCAGCACTATCCTGGCTACCAAGGCCAGCCCGGAAGTATTTGAAGCGGTCCAGAAACTAACCCCTAAAGCCCATTATCACCCGTCTCCGAAGTTAATCGTTATAGGAAATAAAGTGGCCGCCTCAAGCAAAGAGTTTATCTTGGTAGTTACCGCAGGCACAGCAGATATACCAGTGGCGGAAGAAGCAGCAGTAACTGCTGAAGCTATGGGCAACCGCGTAGAGCGGCTCTATGACGTAGGAGTAGCTGGCTTACACCGCCTTTTAGACCACAAAAAGAAGCTGTTTGAGGCCAAGGTGATCATTGCCATAGCGGGAATGGAGGGTGCCCTAGCTAGCATTATTTCAGGCATGGTGGATAAGCCAGTCATCGCCGTTCCCACCAGTGTGGGATACGGGGCAAGCTTTCAAGGTCTAGCCGCACTGTTAGGGATGCTCAATACCTGTGCTCCCGGAATAGCCGTGGTTAATATTGATAACGGGTTTGGGGCAGGTTATCTAGCTAGTCTCATCAGCCGAAGCGGGAAAAAACGATGAAGGTAGCTTACTTTGATTGCTTCTCAGGTGTCAGCGGGAATATGATCCTCGGTGCTCTGATAGACCTAGGACTGGATATCGAGGAATTGAGAGCGGCGCTAAGCAACTTACCTCTACAGGGATACCAGCTAGAGGCCAAAAGAGTAGCCAAGCAAGGAATATCTGCCATATATGTAGACGTAGTTACCCCGGGGGATGAGGCTGAGAAGGGAAGGAAGCTGGAAGATATCCTTACTTTAATTGACCAGAGTGCCCTAGATGAGGAAATTAAAGGGCAGAGTAAGCAAATCTTTGTTCGATTAGGGGAAGCAGAAGCGAAAATACACCAACAAGACCTGAAAGCAGTCCATTTTCACGAAATAGGCGCCACCGATACCATCATCGATATCCTCGGCAGCCTAATCGGGCTGAAGATACTGGGGGTGGAAAGAGTAAACTGCTCACCCTTGAATGTAGGCCAGGGTCTGGTGCGATGTAGCCACGGGGTGTTGCCCATACCAGCTCCTGTCACTGCCGAGTTGTTGAAAGGAGTGCCCGTCTATACCACCGACGTGGAGGGTGAACTAACTACTCCCACAGGAGCAGCCATAATCACCAGCATAGCTACCCATTTTGGCAATATGCCTCCCTTAAGGATACAAAAGGTAGGCTATGGGGCAGGCAAGATGGACCTAGCAGTGCCTAATCTTCTGCGGGTTTTCCTCGGAGAAGCCATGGAGCCAGCCCAGGATTACATCACCGAAGAGGTTACCGTACTGGAAACTAACATCGATGATATGAACCCTCAGTTTTTTGACTATATTATGGAGAGTCTCTTGCAAGCTGGGGCTTTGGATGTATTCCTTACCCCGGTGCAGATGAAAAAGAACCGCCCCGGAATCTTACTCTCTGTCATCACCCCCAGGGGAGAGGTAGAAAAGCTGCTGGACATCCTTTTCAGGGAGAGTACCACCCTGGGGGTAAGAGTTAGCGAAACACAGCGCTTATCTTTACCTCGTTCCTTTCACCTTATTAAGACTAAGTTTGGAGAGATCCGAGTAAAGGTGGCTCATAGAGGCAACAGCATAATCAAGATGGCTCCAGAGTATGAAGACTGCCAGAAGGCAGCCAAAGCCTACCAGGTGCCTCTAAGCCAGGTTTACGCTGAAGTCCAAAGGAAATGGAAAAAGGTAACCAT
>CAZNKW010000072.1:2024-6123 GCA_964573655.1 uncultured Dehalococcoidia bacterium | reverse complement strand
GAAGTTTCTCCAATTTGCCTATTAGTTCAGGGTCGCGGTAATTTATGAAATAACCTAAAATATGAACCTCACCATGAGGAACATCAGTGCTAACCTCCACACCAGGGATGACCTTAAGGCTGGGGAATTTCTGGGCAGCCAGCAATGCGGGGGCCACTCCTTCCACAGAGTCGTGATCAGTAATAGCAATAGCCTCTAATCCCGAACTGGCTGCCATGCTTATCAGTTCTTGAGAGCTAAAGCGCCCGTCTGAAGCAGTGCTATGGAGGTGAAGGTCAATCTTCATGACTTAGTCTATTCTCTATCAATGCGAGTAATGCTTATCGCCCTCCCTGTGCTTTGCTCTACCTCCACCAACACCGAATTAAAAAGTACAGGCCCCTCCCCTACAGATAATCTATGGGGTATCTGGGTAAGGAAGCGCTGGATCACCGCCTGAGCATCATCACCGATAACCGAGTCAGAGGGACCTACCATACCTACATCAGTGATGAAAGCCGTTCCATGAGGCAAGATGCGTGCGTCGATAGTTCCTATATGGGTATGAGTCCCCAACACAGCACTCACCCTCCCATCGAGGTAGCGCCCTAGAGCATTCTTCTCCGAGGTTGCCTCAGCATGGAAGTCAACAACAATAGCCGCAGGCTCCTCTTGAAGCCCGGCCAACAACTGGTCCATCGCCCTAAAGGGGCAATCGGCATCGCCCATAAAAGTGCGTCCTGCCAAATTGACCACCAAAACCTTCCCCCACCATAAGTAGCCTCGACCAGGGACATAAGGAGAGTAATTTAGTGGGCGCAAGATAGGTAACTCACCATCAAGATAGGGGACGATCTCCTTTTGTGCCCAGATATGATTGCCCGAAGTCAAAACGTCAACACCAGATTGAAGAAGCTCTTCTGCCGTTGCTGGGGTCAAGCCCTTCCCACCGGCAGCATTCTCAGCGTTAGCAATAACTAAATCCAACCGCAAATCAGAGCGCAGGCCTGGCACCAAGCTGCGCACCGCTCTTCTGCCAGGCCTGCCAATAACATCGCCGACCAATAATATCCGCAATGGTTTCCCAGAATCTCTATTTTGCGTAGTCTACCGCCCTTGTCTCCCTAATGACCGTAACCTTTATTTGACCGGGATAGTTCAGACTTTCTTCCACTTTCTTTACAATGTCACGGGCAAGCCTCATTGCCCCAAGGTCATCAATCTCCTCTGGTTTAACCATAATGCGGATTTCCCTACCAGCCTGTATGGCGTAGGACTTCTCTACCCCCGGAAAGCTACTAGCTATGCTTTCCAGAGCTTCCAAGTGCTTAAGGTATTGCTCTAGTGATTCACGCCTTGCCCCAGGCCTTGCCCCACTGATAGCATCGGCAGCGGAAACAAGGAAACCCTCTGCAGTGGTTATCTCTACTTCTCCATGGTGCTCAGCAATAGCCTTAGCTACTTCCGGATTTTTCTCCCATTGCTTAACAATCTCAGCACCGACCAGAGCATGCGGTCCCTCTGCTTCAAAATCCACTGCCTTGCCAATGTCGTGAAGCAGCCCTGCCTTCTTGGCAATGTCAACCCTGGCCCCTGTTTCAGCAGCCATCATACCAGCAAGGAGAGCAACCTCTACACTATGCGTCAGGACATTCTGACCATAGCTAAAGCGGTATTTGAGCCGCCCCAAAAATTTGACCAGCTCCGGGGATAGACCATGCACTCCTGCCTTGCTCGCCGCTTGCTCCCCCTCAGCTCGGATAGTTGCCTCCACCTCCTCCTTGGCTTTTTGCACCATCTCCTCGATTCGAGCAGGATGAATTCGACCATCCAGGATAAGCCTTCCCAAGGCAATACGGGCAATCTCCCGACGCACCGGATCAAAGCAGGAGAGAGTAACCGCTTCAGGAGTATCATCGATGATTAAGTCCACTCCAGTGGCATGTTCCAGGGCTCGAATGTTACGCCCCTCACGTCCAATGAGGCGTCCTTTCATCTCATCGCTAGGAAGAGGAACAACTGATACAGTGCTCTCGGCTACTACTTCGGTAGCACAGCGCTGAATAGCTTGAACCAAGATGTCTCGGCTCTTCCTATCGCCTTCCTCTTTTATCCTGGCTTCCATCTCCCGCACGCGTCGCGAGGCTTCTTCCTGCATCTCACTCTCCACCCGCTGAAGCAGGAGTTCCTTTGCCTCGGCAGAAGACATGCTGGCAATCAGCTCCAATTGACGCTGTTGCTTCACTCTCAGGTCTTCTACCCGAGTGTGCATCCTATCCAACTCCTTCTCTTTGCCAGAGATACTGTGCTCACGACGCTGAAGGGCCTCATCCCTGCGTTCCAGGTTATCCTCTCTTTGTGCTAGACGCCTTTCCAGCCGTTGTAGCTCGGCACGGTGCTCCCGGTAACTGCCTTCTGCCTCGGCTTTGATGTTGAAGGCTGCCTCCTTAGCCTCGAGAAGAATAGCCTTTTGCTTCTCCTTCCCCTCAGCAAGGAGCCTTTCGGCTTCCTCCTTCGCCAAGCGAAGCTTGCGGCTAGCTATCATCTGCCTGGCAAGGAACACAAGCACACCCCCAAAGATGAAGCAAGCCAATCCAACAACTAGCAATATTAAACTGGAAGTCACCTTCACCTCTCTTTCTGTCTGAAGCTTCCCAGGCTGGGGGTAGACTACTCTAAGTTTATATTAATCCGTTTCCAAGCTCGATGTCAAGGAACACTCTAATGAGATTATTTAGTTCTGTCACCCTGACCTTGAGCGAAGCGAAAGGGAAGGGTCTAGATTCTTCGCGGAGTTTACCCTGAGCGAGATTCTTCGGTCGCTTCGCTTCCTCAGAATGACAAGCAGCGAAGGGCTCAGAAACAAATAGAGGCTTCTAAACAACCTGACTCTGATTGTTAGAGCATTACCAGGTTGTTTCGATGTATTACCTCGGCACCATATTCATAGCCTAAGAGAGACATAATCTCTTCAGAGTGGGCACCCTTGATAACCTCAATGTCAGCAGAACTGTAATTTGATATCCCGCAGGCAATACGGCTACCTTGCAAATCAACCACGTCGATGACATCACCACGGTGGAATTCCTTTTCCACCTTTTTAATCCCAGCAGGCAGCAAGCTCCCCTTTCCCTTCTTAAGAGCCATTGCTGCCCCAGCATCAATAACGACCCTTCCCCGAGAGGCAAGCCCACTAACCATCCACCGCTGGCGACTCTCTAGCTTGGTAGTCACCGAGGGGAAGAAGGTGCCAAGGAGTTCGCCCTGCACTAGTCTGGGGATTATGTCAGGTTGCCTCCCATCAGCGATGACTACAGCTACCCCTGAACTGGTAGCTAACTTTGCCGCTTCGACCTTGGTTCCCATCCCACCTGTGCCCTGGCGGCTATCTGTCCCCCCAGCCAAGTGCTCAATATAAGCATCAATCTTCTCCACCTTTGGGATCAGCTTGGCTTGAGGGTCAAGATGAGGGTCTGCCGTATAAAGTCCAGCCACATCGCCAAGCAATATCAGAAGGTCAGCATCCACTAGGTTAGCCACCATGGCGGAAAGGTTATCATTGTCGCCAAATTTAGCTTCCTTAATCTCGTCAATAGCCACTACATCGTTCTCATTGACAATAGGCACTACCTTTAAGTCCAACAATGTTAGGAGAGTGTTACGAGCATTAAGATAACCGGCGCGGTCAGACATATCTGCCTTAGTGAGCAAAGCTTGG
This sequence comes from uncultured Dehalococcoidia bacterium, assembly GCA_964573655.1. Taxonomy (GTDB): domain Bacteria; phylum Chloroflexota; class Dehalococcoidia; order UBA2247; family RBG-13-53-26; genus CAYWDP01. The sequence goes on along the minus strand of CAZNKW010000072.1, from coordinate 2,426 downwards.
GCGACAACAATGCCATGCTTAGCGAAGAGCTGCTCATAGGTATACATCAGGCGACTCTGTCCTACTGCGGCAAGGACTTGTCTAAAGGGGACATCCTTACGCTCCCTGGCAAGCCCCAGCTTATCTCTACCAGCAGCTATCGCCCCCGAAGAGACAAGGATTATCTCTAGCCCTTGTTGATGCAACTGGGCTACCTGCTCTGTCAGGCTTGTCATTATCTCCAAGTCAAGACGCCCCACTCCACCAGTAAGCAGGTTAGTGCCTAACTTGACTACAAGACGATGATAACGGAAGGCTTTTTGAGATGAGCCGGACTCCGTAGTACTCAGCTTTGCCATGCTCAAACTCCTTTCAAACCTGCCTAGATTATATCATACCTATACTTCTCCATATTAAATACCC
>CAZNKW010000072.1:0-1924 GCA_964573655.1 uncultured Dehalococcoidia bacterium | reverse complement strand
GGAGAGGGAGGCTAATTTTCAAATCGTCGCCCTAGACCTCCCCTCCGGGCTTGATGCCGATACCGGGGCAGCGGACGTTGCTTGCCTTCCGGCTAATATTACCATCACCCTGGCTTATCCAAAGCAGGGTCTATTTGCTTTCCCGGGTGCCACTAAGGTGGGCAAGCTGATTGTGGCTGATATTGGTATACCAGCCAGGCTGGCTGAAGACATCTCTGCTGAGATTATCACCGCCAAGAAGATAAGGGCCTTACTTCCAAAGCGCCCTCCAGATGCTAATAAGGGAACCTTTGGCCAGGTTCTGGTCACCGGGGGTTCCCTCAACTACATTGGTGCTGTCTACCTTGCCTGCGCTGCGGCTACCAGGGTAGGAGCAGGGTTAGTCACCCTGGCTACTGCTGGCAGCCTCCAGCCTGTCCTAGCCTCTAAATTGACCGAGGTGACCTATGCTCCCCTGCCAGAATCGGAGCCTGGAATAATAGCAGCTAACGGGGCTAAAGCCCTCCAACCCTGGTTGGCCAGTTACGACGTCCTCCTCTTAGGATGTGGCCTGGGGCAAAGCCCCTCTGCGGCGGAGCTTGTCAAGTCAATCCTTTTCTCCTCACCAAACCTGCCAGCTTTGGTTCTCGATGCCGATGCCCTTAACATTTTGGCTACAATCCCCCAATGGTGGCAAAAGTTGACCAAGAATGCTGTGCTCACCCCGCATCCGGGAGAGATGTCAAGGCTCACCGGGCTTTCCATAGACGAAATCCAGTCCAAACGCTGGAGCGTAGCTCAGGAAGCCGCCGCTTCATGGCAGAAAACAGTTGTGCTCAAAGGAGCCTATACCATAGTAGCTGCCCCCGATGGCCGGACAAGGATCAACCCCACAGCTAATCCCGGGCTAGCTTCAGCCGGCACTGGCGATGTGCTTGCTGGGGCAATTGCTGGACTGGCAGCCCAAGGACTCTCCCTTTTCGATGCTGCTGTGGGTGGAGTATTCCTCCATAGTCAGGCCGGGGAAGCGGTGAAAAAAGAGCTGGGTGATGCCGGAATGGTGGCTAGCGACCTTTTAGCTATTTTGCCTCTGGTTATTAAGAGCCTAAAGGAAAAGTTCAAAGATAAGAATTCAAAATTTGGCACTTTTAACTTTGAATTAGTCTGAGGGAAAAGATGTTACTCACCATTGATATTGGAAACTCTAAGGTCGCTTTCGGAGTTTTTGAGGCCGAAAAGCTACGAACCACTTTATACATTGCCACTGCTATCCATCGGCTGGCAGATGAATATGCTTCCTTGCTATTTAACCTATTGCCCCACCACAATATAGAAAAGAGCGATATAAAGGAAGCTATTATGTGCAGCGTAGTCCCCCCTTTAGTACCTGTTTTCCAGGAGCTGTGTCAGCGTTACCTTGGAATTCCTTTGCTGGTAGTTGAGCCGGGGGTTAAGACTGGGGTGCGCATCCGCCTGGATAATCCTCGAGAGGTTGGCGCTGACCGGATAGTAAATGCTGCCGCCGCCTATCGACTCTATGGCGGGCCCGCCATTGTGATTGACATGGGCACTGCTACGACCTTTGACGTCCTTTCCAAAGAAGGTGATTACCTGGGAGGGGCTATTGCCCCAGGTATGGAAATAGCTACCGAAGCCCTCTATACTCGCACCGCCAGGTTACCCCGTATAGAATTGGCACGCCCCAAAACGGCTATCGGCAAAAACACTGTCACTGCTATGCAGTCAGGGGTCATCTTCGGCTATACTGGGCTGGTTGAAAGCCTGGTAGCTCGCCTTACCCAGGAACTGGGAGAGAAGGCAAAAGTAATTGCCACCGGTGGCTATGCTGAGGTCATCGCCAGGGAAACAGAGGTGATAGAGATAGTGAATCCCCACTTAACCTTGTTCGGACTACAGTTTATTCACGAGTTGAATAAGCAATAGC
>CAZNKW010000071.1:0-6266 GCA_964573655.1 uncultured Dehalococcoidia bacterium | reverse complement strand
AGGGACATCCGTTGATTCGTCAGCATCTATCTCCTCCAGCGCCGCTGGCAGAAGCTTGTCGTAGATGAAGTTGTACATATCCGCCTGCTTCATTTGGGCATTGTAGAACCCTGGGCTGGCAAACATGTCGTTCACCTGAGTCACCAGTAGCGCAGTAACAAGCCAGACGACAAAACTGATTATCAGTGGAATGGTTAAGAGACGTCTAAGCCATATCATGACGACAACCTAGCTTAGGCCCGCTCCTTCAATTCTTATCGGCTCGCCCCGCCGGCTGGATACCAACTGGGAGGATACCTATTAAGCATATGTATCCTGGTCACAGGTGGCCTTACACGCCTCACTTTCGTGATAAGTATAGCGTCCCTCCACGGCCTGTCAATACCGTAAGGCACTAGATTGTTTATGACTGTAGCGCCCCGATAAATCGGGACACTACAAAAAGGCAACCCTAAAGGGCCACACTACAGCAAGGGTAAATGCCAGAAGCAAGGTGGCTAAACAATATCTCCTTATTGAAGTGGCGAAACCTGTCCCCTTCTGATAAAATCAAGTAATTCACGCAGATGGAAGCCGCCGTTAGTAAGATAGTAACCAACATAAATGACCCCCATGCCAGAATGGAAGCCTATCTGGACTTAGTGGAGCTTGTCTCACAAGCATATGGGGAGAAGGCAAGCCCGAGGTCAAGCTACCTTCTGATCACTGTGGAGAGGGAGGAGGTCCCAGAGGACAAGTACTTGGGCAGCCAGTCGTTGCCAGAGATAAGGGAATACCTGAGGCAAGTTAAAGTAATCAAGATAGAGTCCAGTATTCCCATTAGCTTCCTCATTGGCGGTCGACTGTGGCACACTAAGGGCGAGGGGGTGGTGATATACGGCCAGGAGGTGAGCCTGGGCTGTTCCAATCTGGAACCAGTGGAGGTAAGGAATCTGCAGGAGGTTGTCAGGAAGTCATCCAAGGACTACGCCATTGAATTCGTCGGCAAAAGGATTTCCGGAGAGAGTCGAGGTTTGGCAGAGAACATATGAGGGCACAAAGGCAGGGCAAAATGGCAGAAATAGCGCTGCTTTAGCGTGCCTTTCGACTATGACTTGTATAATCCCCTTAGATAGCAACTAAAATTGTCCACAGGAAGGACTGGCAGAACCATGAGCCCCAAGAGGCAGGCTCGAGGAAATGCAGGACACCAACTTTACCCCCAGTGTCCCCTCTAGGCCCTTAGTCCATGGGGACACGTTCAAAAACGACACCTTCGAGTTAGCCTCTCCTGGTTGGCTATAAAACTCTTTAGAGGGAGAGGGATTTGGGTAAAACCGTATGGGGAACAATAAAAGAGCATCCACAGATTAGCGAGATGAGAGTTATCCCATCGGTTATGAGCGCTTACCTTAGTCGCTTCTGAAAGATCAGTTTGTCATCGCCAGGTGCATAGAAGTCGCCGATCCGGCCAGCCACTTGGTAGCCCTGCGAATAGTGAAAACGCCTTGTCCTCTCATATTCTGGCTTAGAAGACGTCTCAATGATAGCTAGTCTTCCCTGAGCCTCTCTGATCTTATCCTCCGCAAGTGCTAATAGAGCCCTTCCTATACCCCGACGTTGCTCCTTTGCAGCCACTGCCATCCAGTATATGTCCCAGGTCCCTTCAGTCAAAGGGGTAGGCCCGTAGCAAATATAGCCCACAACCGACGAGCCAACCTCTGCCACCAAGACTTGGTAACCTGACCCAGAGGGATCGCTAAGATAGCTATCGAGAATCTCCTCGGCTACAACTACCTCATCCGGTTTGAATTCCGGGGTCGCCCGCAATATCTGCATTATAGCCGGTTTATCCCTGCTGGTCATGGGCCATATCCTGAGGCTCATTGCTAGTGTCTTTCAAGGGCAAGTAGCGCGATCTTTTCAATAAACTGGTTATAGCTCATTCCGGCAGCTTCGGCCTGCCGGGCGGCACCGGTGCCAGGGGATATATCAGGATTGGGGTTCACCTCCAAGACTTGAAGTCGTTCTTCGGTATCCAGCCGGATATCCACCCTAGCATAACCCCGGCAGCCCAGCAGCCTGAAAACGGACAGGGCAGTCTCAACAATATACTCTCGCATCTCAGTGCCTATCTCAGCCGGGCAGACAACTTTGGTACATTGAAAGTACATGCTTTGCAGGTCCCACTTGGCGGAGAAGGTAAGGATCCTGGGCATCCCAGGCGGCAAGGCATAGGTTATCTCAGAGATGGGCAAAGCCATGAGTTCTCTAGTTCCCAAGACGCTGATATTGAATTCGCGGCCGTCCACAAACTCCTCCACTAGCGCCTTCCCCCCGAAAAGCTGGCACACCCTTCTGACTTGTGCCTCCAGCGAGGTGTCATCCCCCACCACGCTCTCCTCCGACAGGCCATGGCTGGCGTCCTCTCCACATGGCTTGACAATACAGGGATAACTCAGGTGGAACATGAATAGCGTTTCAGGATTTAGTAGCTGGTAGCGGGGCGTACTAATACCTGAGGCCTCCAGAAGCGTCTTAGCCTTTGCCTTATCCAAGGCCAGAGCCAGGACAGAACCCGGGCAGCCGGTATAGGGTAAGCCTAGCTCAGCTAGGATGCTAGCTATAACAGCCTCTGTTTCAGGGCAGCCATCAAAGCCTTCGAAAAGGTTGAACACCAACTCTGCTTCTAGACACTCGAGTTTCTCCCTCACTTGCTCCAGAGGCGGCAGCAGGGGAACGAGAGCCACAGCATAGCCCAACTCCGTTAGTGCTCGGTGCACTGCCTCCACTTCCTCAAGGACGCCGAGCACTGCTTTTTCCTCACCCATGGAGTGGTAACGACCAGGGGTCGGCTCGTTGTAAATAATGGCTACCTTCGGACACACTGCGCTAATCTCTCCAGGGCACTATTGAGGATAGCTGATATGAGGGCTTGGTAGGTAAGGCCCATTTTGGTGACCATAATGGGCAAGTCACTGCTCTTGGGATTTAGCCCAGGTAACGGGTTTATCTCCAGGAAGTAGGGTACCCCCTCAGGGCTAATTCTAAAGTCAAGCCTTGCAAAATCGTGACAGCCTAGAACCTGAAAGACCTTCAAACTGGAATCCATGATTTCCTGAAGAATGCCCGCCTCAAGCTGGGCAGGACATTCATAGTCTACCATGCATTCCCAGTCCCGTTTTACTTCAATAGAATAGACAAAGTATGTCCCCCTTTTCTTAGGCAGAACACGCATTATGCCCACAAACTTAGGAGGACAGTTACCTACTATTCCTACCGTCACCTCATCCCCAGCAATGAACTCCTCCACCATCACTGGCTGCTGGTAGCGCTCCAGCAGCACCGTCACCATCTCCGCCATCTGCTCCATGTTCTCCACCCTGGAACTGAGACGGACGCCCTTGCTTGAGCCTTCATGGGCTGGCTTGACAAAGGCAGGAAAAGGGAAATCGTCCCAGGGTATTTCCCTTAGCTCTCCGCAACTGGAGACCACCTGCCATCTCGGGGTATGGATGCCTGACGCCGCCACCACTTTCTTAGTCAATGGCTTATCCAGACACACTGCCAGGCACTGAGGGTCTGACCCCAAATAGGGTATATGGAGCATCTCCAAGACAGAAGGCACCTGGGCCTCCCTGCTTCTATAGTTGCCCCGTCCCTCGGCAATGTTGAATACCAGATCAACATTCTCCAGAAGAATGCCAAGGAGAAACTCCCTGCCCCCACCCAACCTGACCACTGAGTGCCCCTCTGCCTCGAGAGCCCTGGCAATAGCTTCCACAGTTTCCAGAGAGTCGTACTCCTCAAGGGCGTCCTCGGGTTGTCCTTGGTCTAATAACACCGCTTCCTTAAGATCGTACGACAGCCCTATCTTCATCTCTCACACCTGCCGGCTGGGACTCACCTTCTGGTAACACAGTAAAGGTTGCCTGAGGTTCACTTATCGTTTTACCGTTGCGACGCCGTTTCCGGAGTGCCCCCCCAGGATTTCGGTAGTGGAAGAGGCGGCTCTGGTAGTTTGTCAGCACCAGCTCCTCCTGTGTTTGCACCAGCACGTAGTTCGGCTGGAGAGGAATTTTGCCTCCACCCTGAGGCAGGTCCACCACGAAGGTAGGGACTGCCAGGCCTGAGGTATGCCCGCGCATCCCCTCAATAATCTTTATACCCGTTTCCACCGGAGTACGCAGATGCTCCGTGCCCTGGACCTCGTCGCATTGGAAAAGGTAGTAGGGACGCACCTTGATTTTGAGAAGCCCCTGACATAGCTTCATCTGTGTTTCCACAGTGTCGTTTACTCCGCAGAGAAGCACTGATTGATTGCTCACGGGGACACCGGACCGCAGTAGGCGATCACAAGCCAGCGCTGACTCTAGCGTTATCTCGCGCGGGTGGTTGAACTGCGTGTTAAGCCATATCGGTCCATACTTCGATAGCATGGCGCACAGCTCATCGTCTATACGCTGAGGCAGTACCACAGGGAACCTGGTGCCAAGGCGGACGATTTCCACATGTTCTATCTGCCTTAATCCCGAGAGAACCTGCTCCAGACGATGCGTGGAAAGGGTCAGCGGGTCTCCACCGGAGATAATAACGTCTCTGACCCTCTTGTTTAGGCGAATATAGTCCAGCATGGCCTCAACCTCGGCCGGGGTATGCACCCACCCACCGTGTTGCCACTCTCTTTTTCGCGTACAGTGGCGGCAAAGCATAGGGCACAGGTTGGTTAGCACCATCAATACTCGGTCCGGGTAGCGGTGGACAAGGCCGGGGACCACAGAGTCTCCTTCCTCATCCAGGGGGTCCTCAAGACCCATGCCTACCAGGGTTACCTCCTGGAAAGAAGGTACCGCCTGTTTCTTGATGGGGTCATCAGGGTCGTCTGGGTTGATGAGGCAGAGGTAATAAGGGGTTATTGATAGGGGATACTTGCCAGTTACCAGCTTAAGCTGTGTCTGCTCCTTCGCCGAAAGGGGAATAAATTTTGCCAGTTCTTCAACAGTGGTGATTCGGTTTCGAAAATGCCATCTCCAATCGTTCCAAGTTGACTCCGGGACGTGGCTGAAGAACCTCTTTCTATTGGTAAACAGTCTACTACTTGGAGGTTCTTCCTCCTGCAACGCCTTTGCTGCAGCGTCTGTACCTGGGGGCTCTTCTTCTGCTTGGCTTGCCTCCTGGCTTTTCATCTTTGTTGCCGATGTTGTCACTTGCGACTCCTCCTTCTAAATCTTTTTATTTATAAGGCTTACATGTCTTATTATTCACGAATTGCATGTCCTCATTATAGTAGGAATAAGAAACAATGTCAACAATTTTTGAGACCGTTAAAGAGACTCTCCTTAACCTCGTTAATGGTTAGTAGTGTGCAAAAATCCATAATCAACATAGCATACAACACCTTGCAGGGCTGTCAACATCTTAGAGGGGTAATGTCGGCCAATCTCGACAAAAAACAAGGTATAAAGAGCGGCTCTCATAGGCTTGCAGTCTCACCCAATCTCGCTTTTTCTCAACCCTGCAATTCACAGAACTCATGCCAGGAATTGCTGGTTTTGATGATACTCATTACAAGAAAGCAACCCTGCTCGATTACTTACGGCACTACTAACCCCGCAGCACCATTAAGCCATATGCTGTTGAAGCAACAGGGGATACGGGGGGTAAACTTGAAATTACTGCTCCAGGACACATGAAACTTGGAGCCGAGGGCCAAATGAAAGGCTGGCCAAAACAAAAGAGGCAGGATGGACCTGTGGTCAACATTCTGCCTCTTACTTTCATGGTAGCGGGGGTTGGATTTGAACCAACGACCTTCGGGTTATGGGCCCGACGAGCTTCCACTGCTCCACCCCGCGATATTTTGGTATTGCCCCGGGGGCAAATCAAGCCCTCGACCATTAGTACGGCTTGGCTCAACGGATTACTCCGCTTACACCTGCCGCCTATCAAGCAAGTAGTCTCCTTGCGGTCTTACCCGGTTAACCCGATGGGAGATCTCATCTTGGGGTGGGCTTCGCACTTTAGATGCTTTCAGCGCTTATCCCATCCAGACATAGCTACCCAGCGCTGCCACGGGCATGGCAACTGGCACACCAGAGGTCTGTCCCTCTCGATCCTCTCGTACTAGAGAGAGCTCCCCTCAAATCTCCGGACGCCCACGACGGATAGAGACCGACCTGTCTCACGACGGTCTGAACCCAGCTCACGTACCGCTTTAACGGGCGAACAGCCCGACCCTTGGGACCTTCTCCAGCCCCAGGATGCGATGAGCCGACATCGAGGTGCCA
>CAZNKW010000070.1:4675-6312 GCA_964573655.1 uncultured Dehalococcoidia bacterium | reverse complement strand
GAAGTAACCAAGGAAGAAGAGGAAACCTGGGAGGAGCAACCAAGGATTAAGATGCCCCGTCTCCCGGTGCTAGAGCGAAAACGCAGTTTCATCGAAGTAGAGCAGGGCTTGTCTGAGGAGCAGGCGAGGCAAGAGGCAAAACGTTGTTTGCGGTGTGACCTAGAAACATGAAGGTTTTGTCGGGATAATTGTTTGATGGGGAGGCTGGAAAATGAAATCAATTACCAAGCAAAAGTCTCTTGAAGAGATTCAGCAGCAACTGGAGGGGCTAAGCCGAGTTTACATTATTGGCTGTGGCACCTGTACCACGACGACCCGAACTGGGGGAAAGGAAGAAGTCCTGGCCATGAAGGAGCGCCTCCAGGGACTGGGTAAGATAGTCACCGGTTCGACAGTAATCCCTACTGCCTGCGATGAAATGACGGAGATGTCCGTCCGAGAAAACAATCAGGCTATTCAGAATGCGAATTGCATTCTGGTGATGACCTGTGCTCTAGGCGTACAGAAGGTGGGTTCATACCTTACTAAGCCAGTGGTTCCAGCCTTAGATACCCTCTTCATTGGTCTGGAAGATAGCCCGGGTAATTTTCACGAGGTTTGTGCTCAGTGTGGCCATTGTGTCATAGGTTGGACCGCTGGTATTTGTCCCATCACAGCCTGCCATAAACACCTGCTCAATGGTCCCTGCGGTGGCACCAATAACGGCAAGTGTGAAGTTGATAAAACCAAGGACTGTGCCTGGACACTCATCTATCAGCGTTTGAAGGAACAAGGCCGGCTTCATTTGATGCGCAAGTACCAGCCAATTAGGAATTCTCAGGTGGTACCCAGACCGCGTATGGTCACCATCTCGTGAGCAAGGAGGAAGGCGATGGCACAGACTTTTAAGGAAGCCCTCAGCTCTGGTAAATTCGTGGTGACCAGTGAGGTTGGTCCGCCAAAGGGGACTAACATCGAGCAAATGCTTCATCATATTGATATCCTCAAAGATAAGGTAGACGCTATTAATGTCACTGACCATCAGAGTTCGATGATGCGTTTCCCCTCTCTCGGTGGATGCTTATACATCAAAGAACGAGGTGGCGAACCCATATTGCAGATGACCTGCCGAGACCGTAACCAATTAGCCCTTCAGGCTGACCTCCTTCTGGCTTACACTAGGGGCATAAGGAATGTCCTCTGTCTTACCGGCGATGCGGTTGTGGTGGGCGATCACAAGGAAGCCGCAGGCGTATTTGAGCTGGATTCCAGTCAATTGCTACGGGCAATTCGACAACTGGAATCGGGAAAAGACCTGGGTGGAAACGAGCTTGATGGAGCAGTTGAGTTCTGTGCCGGGGCTATAGTTACCCCTGAGGCACGACCCATCGAACCACAGCTTATCAAGTTTGAAAAGAAAGTCGAAGCTGGAGCTGAATTCTTCCAGACTCAAGCCATTTATGACTTGGATAACTTCAGCAAATTCATGGAGTTTGCCCGCAAGTTCCCGGTTAAGATTCTGGCGGGAATAGTCTTACTCACCTCAGCCAGGATGGCAAAGTATATGACTGAGAATGTGCCTGGTATCTTTGTGCCGCAGGCTCTGATTGATGAAATGGCGAGCGCACCCAAAGGTGAGGCAGTCAAAAAGGGTATTG
>CAZNKW010000070.1:2018-4575 GCA_964573655.1 uncultured Dehalococcoidia bacterium | reverse complement strand
GGGATTGAATGTCAGAGCGAAGACGATTTTAAAAGTTCTACCTATTGGTACCCTAGCTCTACCATCGTGGATAATAGAAAGAACCCCTGCTTGCTCGCGGGGTTGTCCTGTCTGGAGGCAGGATAGAAGCTGCCAAGGCACCAAGTCGCTATGATGTCCCTCATTGGCAGGCCCTTTGCCTGCCAATGCCTATTGTTCGCTCTAAAAAGCTCACCCTTAACCTTGCTGTGGCAATATGCTATGATGTTCAGCAGTGGTCTAACAAACAAACCTGGGGGTGACAGGATGAGCATCTGTGTAATGTGTGGGGGCAACTTCTCTGGTGATGCACAATACGGTATGTGCCCACAGTGTAAGGAGCTGAGGAATGAAGTAGTGCAGAGAAGAAAGTGGCACAGGCGTCTGGTGTATGTTGGTTTCGGCATAGCTGTATTGGGTGTATTCTTGTCCCTGTTTGTAGAGAACATGCTGGTTCTGTGGTGGGGAGTTTTGATAGGCATCTTGCTGGCTTTCATATTCTTTGTAGGTATGCCGGAGACAATAGAGGAGGAAGTGAAAAACAGGATAGAAGAAAGAATCACCAAGGGTGAGGAGTGAAGCGATACCCGGCACTATAGCCTTCGAAAGCTCAATCCTATCCTCAGATGTAGGTCAGGGGCTCTGTCCCCTGCCGAAATAAGCGGGTGGCAGAGCACCCGCCCTATGAAAAGGCTTTAGCTACTTAAATTTGCGTCCAAGCTGAGGAGAAGTTCACCGTCGCTGATTTTTGGTTATTGTCTCCTGAGGTCTTGTTAGTGCCACATCCATACAGGCTATCAGCCTGTCCATCAGGTCCTGGCAGTCCTCCAGAAGTGGGCAATTAAGGCAGTCATTATGTCTATCACTACAGGCCTCGGCCCAACGCTGAATTATCATGTCGTCAAGCTTATTCCGATACCACCTAGACCACCTAACCTGCTTCTGTGTCTCCTGTCTTCCTTTGGTTGACTCCACTGCTCGTTGACCATCCTGACTATTTTGCGTTTGAGGGGCGGGGGCTCTGATTTTGCTTGTCATTTTAGAACTCACTGAGAAGGGCTACCCAGATACCATCCTCATCCCGGTGCAGACAGATTGGGGGAAGGCCCTCCTTTTGACAGACGAGGAATGGCCTCTCAAAACTGAGCAATAGTCTAATACTATCTTGGATGAAGTCCACAAAGGCTTCGTTTTCACCCAGTAGCTCAGTCACAGACCTGCTAGTCATCACGTTGCCGGCTAACATAATTTCTTACCCTTCGCTTTATGGCGCCCTCCCTCACCAAGCTGAAGGAGTAACACTATTATAGTAGTCGCTGAATTGCTCCAAAATCCCTCATCTCCTGTCTGCACTGTTGAACCTAGCTATAGGTCCTTGGCTGTAATCATCTGCAGGCTAGTTTGGCATATTCTTCCGGAGTTGGGAAGTGATTATGTTCTAGTGCCTTGTTCGCACATTGCTGTAGTGCTTTACAAAACCTTCAATTTACGTCCGAGTTGAGTGTGTTATAATGTGACAGAGTGCACTACTATGAGTCACGTCGTGGTGCAGTGTAAAGGCTTCACTCGCATAGATGTTGGGGCAGGAAACGAGGCCACAACAAAAGGGGAGGTTGTATGAAGAAAATCGTAGACGGGAAGATTTACGACACGGCAACCGCGGAGAGGATAGCAGAAAGGAAAAGTGGTTACGGGCGTGGCGATTTTAACTGGTGCGAAGAAACTCTCTATCGCACGAAGAAAGGGAGATGGTTTCTGGCTGGTCAGGGCGGTGTGATGAGCAGATATGCCCAGAGTTCTGGTGATTACAAGACTATCAGCCTTGATATTATTCCACTCACCCAAGAAGAGGCCGTAGATTGGCTCCAGGAGCATGCCCCGGACAAGCTGGAGAAGTATTTTCCCAATCTATTCACTGAAGCCTAGGTAAGGCAGGGTATTGTGTAAAGAAAGCCCAGCCAGGCGGATTTGGAGTAGGGAAATCTAATCTGAGTTCAGACAGTCGGCGAATTCTTCAGTTGGGGGCTAAAGAAAAAGCAGGCTAGTGCAGTTAATCGTTGGTTGGATTCACGGTTGGCACAAATCCAGTTACAGAGCCTGCCAAGCGGGGAAAAGGAGGGCAATCCCCGTGCCTAGCCTGCCTACTAAAATATTCTTCATAGACCACGACTTCTATTTGGAGGAGCTCTCTTATCTCCTCAGGGTTCTTGATGATCATTTTGCTGAAAATACTCTACCCAGCAGAACTTGGTCTATATCAAATTCCTTATAAACCTTGTCAGTATGCGGACAACTGCGGTTTCGCCGAACATTATAAATCCAAATGGGGCAATCACAGGTCAATCGCCCTGATTGCAGATTCAGCTTGACGGTATATTCTCTATCTCCCTTTGGCGATCTGTACTGTGCTATTGTGCGATACTTTGTTAGAGCCCTGTCCCGCATATTGGACCCCACCTCTAGATTATGTCTAAACCTGTCACTTCGTATGTGACTTTTGTCTCTTCAAAGCTTCCAGACTTACCCTGACACTGAATCT
>CAZNKW010000070.1:0-1918 GCA_964573655.1 uncultured Dehalococcoidia bacterium | reverse complement strand
CTGAATCTGCATCCGAACTAAGTATGATATAATGTCAGCAGGGATTCTCCTACACGAGTCCAGACAGGCAGACTTGGAGGCTAATGAAAAGGCTGCTGTTTAGTGTCGTCGCCTCCTTGCTGGTTATAGCCATTGTGGGTTGCGGTTCAAAAGAAACGTCGCCTCTCTCTGGTGGTATTCTGGTTACTTTCGACGTTCTGGGAGAGACCTACAAGGTCTTTATTACCAACGAGGACACGATAGAGGAAGTATTTGCTGTACAGCGAGATGAGAGCCAAGCTACCATACCTAGCGGCAGGTTAGTTGAGGGTGCAGTGTTCTACAACGAGCCCTGGAGCTGGCATATAGATTCGGAAGATATTCATATGGCGGAATTCACTATTGAACTATGTGATGGTCTACCTTCTCAGGTGGAGGCAGCCCTGGACTATTGGGTAAACACCGTGGAGCGCTTTTGCCCCTGGCATGCCGAGATAGCCAAGATTGAGGACTTTAGATAGCCATTGTCGTGCCCGGTTCGTTAGCTCCCTGAGATGATTGTTGCTCTGCAGATGGTTGCCAGGATCGGTAGACCAAAGACAGGTAGAAAGCCGGACTCCAGTATCAGGATACGCCCCGATGCCCTTCGGTGGGCTAGAGATGCTGCTGTTACTCAAAGTAAGACCTTGGGGCAGGGCTTGAAGAGGCAGCATCGGGGAAGGTTGAGGGGGAGCAGAAGAGCAAATCGCTCTTGGCAGACGAGGAAGGAGGGAGACATTGAAGACGGCCACCGAAAACTTTAGAATACAGGTAGCTGATTGGCAGTCAAGAGGCTAGGGTTCGAGTCCCCCGGCCCGCCAGATACCAGCAAATTGATACAAAGGAGTTCGATGAAGAGATTTTCCTCATTATTCCAGCCAGGTAAGATAGGCACATTGCACCTTAATAACAGGCTGATAATGCCTGCCATGGCCACGCAGTTTGCTGACCCAGGAGGCAAGGTGACGGAGAGGTTGCTCAACTACTATCGGACACGGGCCAGGGGTGGGGTAGGACTGATGATTCCACAGTGCGCCTTGGTCAGCCCTGACTCTAGACTCCCTTCGACAATGTCCATATATGATAATAGTTACATTCCGGATTGGAGGATGCTGGTCGATGCTGTGCATGAAGCAGGGACGAAGGTTTGCATACAGTTGATGCATATGGGCATGCTCTTCCTATATTCAGGGTTTGTTTCTAAAGGTATGTCGATCATGGTGCCGTCAATGATGCCCTGGCTGGTGGGCAATAAGCCTTACCATGAGCTCAGCGAAGAGGATATTGACCGTTATGTGGAGGATTTTGCTGAGGCAGCACGCCGGGTCAGGGAAACAGGAGCTGACGCAGTTGAGCTGCATGCTTGCCATGGCTGTTTGGTAGGTAGCTTCATGTCTCCCGTCACCAATCGGAGGACAGACCGCTATGGTGGCAGTGTGGAGAATAGGACTCGTCTCCCCCGCAGGATTGTGGAGAGGATGAGGGAGAAGGTAGGGGCGGAATTCCCGATATTGATAAGGATAAACGCCGACGACGACATTGAGGGCGGGATCACACTTAGTGAAGCATTGCAACAGGCGACTATCCTGGAGTCGGCTGGTGTCGATGCCATCAGCGTCTCCGGAGGGTTGGAGTTCTGGTCTACCTTGAGCATACCAAGCTACCCTTTCCCTGAAGGTCCTATGGTTTCTCTGGCAGAGAAGCTGAGGAAGAGAGTAAAAGTGCCGGTAATAGCTGCGGGTAAGATAACTCCGGAGTTAGCAGAGCGGGTAATCAGGGAGGGTAAGGCAGACTTTGTGGCTATGGGACGTCCGCTTCTGGCCGACCCTGAGCTACCTAACAAGCTTCGTGAGGGTCGCCTGGAAGAGGTGCGGCGCTGCATATACTGTAATAATTGTCT
>CAZNKW010000069.1:1759-6382 GCA_964573655.1 uncultured Dehalococcoidia bacterium | reverse complement strand
GGATGGAAGGCAGATGTAACAGCAACAGTGCCAGTGCACCCACGCCAGGCTTTCTATAGATGGATGGCCAAAGGGGCGGTCTCAGCAATGGCGGCTGCAGCACCCCTGATTCGGCTCAGCGTGGCTGAGTTCTCCATCAAGGTGACCAACCCCAACGAGTACTGGATCAGCCTGGACAGCCTTACCGTTAATGCCTCCATTGACGTCGACTGGTTTGGAACGGTAATCCCGGTTGATGTGGCCAAGGTAGTGCTGAATGAGAAGGTATGGGTGCCGCCTATGGAAGATGATGTAGAAGGGGAGGTAACTGTACGCCTTCTGGCGCCAGTGAAGGTCTATGACGTCATCACCTGGGGGGTCATGGCGGGTTATGACTCAACCAAGGCCGGTGGGCTGGCCACCTTTGCCTTCAACAAGATACAGGCTGGCACAGCAGTCTGGGATATGACTATTGACGCAGTGATATCCGCCGAGACTGGCACTATAACCGAAAGCTATGACCTTCAGTGGCCGACTGCTTAATAAACAGGTCGGCTGATGCATCCGCATCACCGGTTATGATGCGGGTTGAGGCTTAAATTGGGCTTAGCGGAGCTCTCGAAGGGGGACAATGTCCCCCTTCGAGGCATTGTATGAAGATTTTGGAGAGGTTAACAGTCAAACAATCCTACCCACACAGGCAGGGATTGCTTGAGCAAGGTGCCCTCGTAGGATAGAGGTGGAAAGAGATAGAAGATACCTTCCCTAAGCTTTTGTGGCGAAATTACCGCCAATGGGGCGATAGCAGGGTTGCTCTACGAAAAAAAGAGCTCGGCATCTGGAGGGAATACACCTGGAAGGACTGCTACCAAAAGGTGAAATCCCTCTCCCTGGGTCTAGCCAGCCTGGGAGTCGAAGCTGGAGATAGGATATCCATCCTGGGTGATGCTAACCCAGAATGGTTCTGGTTTGAGCTGGCCATCCAGGCATGTGGTGGAATAGTAGTCGGTCTACCTGCCGGTGGCTCGTTCCAGGAAGTGAAATACCTGGCAGAGCACTCCCAGTCCAAACTGGTGATCGCCCAAGACCAAGAGCAGGTTGACAAGCTACTAGAGATCAAAAACGACCTCCCTTCGCTGAAGAGAGTAATCTATTGGAATGAGAAAGGACTTCGCCAGTACGATGACCCTATCTTGATGAGCTTAACCGAACTAATGGCATCAGGCGAGGACTACCAGAAGAGCCATCCTGAACTCTTTGAGCAGAACTTAGCCCTGGGCAAGGGCGATGACATAGCCATAATACTGTATACTGCCGGGACTACCGGTCTGCCCAAGGGAGTGCCAACGAGCTACCGGTTTCTCCTTTCCTCCTTAGAAGCTGCCGTGGCTGCCAACCCCATCTACGAAAGCGATGAATATGTTTGTGTCACCAGCCCAGGGTGGTCCTTTGAACAGACTCTCGGCTTTGGTGCTTCTTTAATGATAGGTCAAAAGCTCAACTTCCCGGAGGAAGCAGACACAGCGCCAGAAGACCTGAGGGAGATTTCACCGCACACTCTGATTTACCCATCGAGATTATGGGAACTGGTTGCTTCAGTAATTAGGATGGGCATGGCTCATAGTACCTGGCTGAAGAGGACGCTATATAACCGCAGCCTGCCTGTAGGCCGTAAGGCAGCTGACCAATCTCTTAGAGAGGGGGGGAACCCCTTGGGGGGATTCTTCCTGGGCATGGCCAACTTAATGGCTAAGCTGATAGTATTTCGACCCTTAAGGGATAAGCATGGGCTTAATCGGGTGAGGGTGCCCTATACGGCTGGGGGGATGCTGGCTCCAGATATCCTGGAGTTATTTCAAGCTATGGGGGTCAATTTAAGGCAGATCTTCGGCTCAGTCGAGGGCGGCATAATCTCAGCTCACACCAAGAGTGATTTCAAACTCGAATCTGTAGGGGTAGTTGCCCCCAGCAAGTTAATAAGGATAGCCAATGATGGAGAGATCTTGATTCACCAGGAAGGGTGCGCCGAAGGCTATTTCCATGATCCCCAGGCTACTCAAAGAGTCTTCCATGGAGGCTGGTATCACTCTGGCGATGCCGGCTACCTTGAGGAGAGCGGGCACCTCATCTTTATCGATCGGCTGGCAGACATGCGGCAACTGGCTGACGGGACAAGGTTCTCGCCTCAATACATCGAGAGCCGATTGAAGTTCAGCCCCTACATAAAAGATGTCATTGTCATCGGAGGAGAGCAACGGGAGTTCATTGCCGCCATAGTAAGTCTTAACTTTGATAATGTGGCTCAGTGGGCTGATAGGCGAAAGATATACTACACCACCCTGACAGACCTCTCTCAAAAACCTGAGATAGGTGAGCTAGTAAGAAAGGAGGTAGAGGAGGTCAACCAGACCCTGCCACCCAGTTCCAGGGTTAGGGGCTTAGTTAACCTTCCCCAGGAATTTGACCTGGGAGAGGCTCCCACTGGACCGGCAAAATCAAGAAGAGCCTTGGTGGAGGAGCGCTACCGGGATTTGGTGGAGGCAATCTACCAGAACAAGGAGGAGCGGCTAATAAAAGCTCCATCGGTATATGGAGAGGAAAGGCCAGGGGTAGCCAGTGCCCAGATTAGACTGATTCGCCTCTAAGAAATGGATACTTTCCTAAGAGCTTTTACTGACGGGATACTGCTGGGGGGAGTCTATGCTCTCATCGCCTTGGGCGTGGTGATGGTCTTCAAGGCGAGCAAGGTTTTCAACCTAGCCCACGGCGGGATATTGGTGTTTCTGGCCTACTTCACCTGGTGGTTGCTAGTTCCCAAAGGCCTCCCTCTCTGGCTTGCCTTGCTAATGCTCATCTTGGTTAGCATACTCTTTGGCCTGACTCTTGATCGCTTCATCTTCAGACCCTTGATTGGTCAGACTATGCTGGTAACCTTCATCATCACTCTGGTCCTGGGATTCACTGTTATTCCTGGTCTGGCCACGCTGTTCTGGGGAGGTAGTCCTCAGGTGATGAAAATCTTTCCCTTAGGGCGTATGACAGTCGGACCCGTCAACTTCTCTTACACCTTCCTCTTTTCCTTCATTATCGCCACAGCCCTGTTCTTGATTTTCGTCTTCTATTTCCGCTATACCAAGACGGGGTTGTTAATGAGATGTGTTTCTGAAGATAACCTTATCAGTCAAAGCTTAGGGATAAATGTAAAATGGATCTTCGCCTTATCCTGGGTGGTGGGCTGCTTGTCAGCCGCTATCGGTGCCATTCTTTTGGGGACAATGTTTGGCGTAGATAGCGGGCTGGGGGGGTTGGCCATTATTCATGCCTTACCGGTGGTGCTCCTTGGCGGGCTGGAATCCGTCCCCGGTGCTTTTATCGGGGCACTTTTTGTCGGCCTGGCCGAGACCTTTGCCGGTACCTACGTCGATCCCTACGTTAGCGGATTTAGGGAGCTAATGCCTTACATCCTTATGGTGCTTATCTTGATGCTCAGACCTCATGGTCTCTTCGGTCTAAAAAGGATAGAGAGGATCTAAGAGTGCTGCCCGGCGGGGTCTTTAACACTAAATATGAATCAGATGTAGCTATTCTGCGAACCAAGACCCAATGGTTCCTGCTAGCCCTAGGGGTGATATTTCTCTTCCTTCTTCCTCTATTTGCCCCTGACTACTGGCTGAGCCAGCTCACCGGTCTGGCGATAGTTATTGTGGCCGTCCTGGGACTGCATGTGCTGACCGGGCTATGTGGGCAAATTTCCATAGGTCACCGTGCCTTCGTGGGAGTAGGTGCCTATGCAGTAGCCATCCTGACCACTAGATATGAACCCTTCGGAGCCGATTTGGCTTGGGTTTGGACTTGGCTTTGTTTGCCCGTCTCTGCCCTTGCTGCTGGCTTGGTGGGGCTAGTTTTTGGACTCCCTTGTTTCAAATTGAAGGGATTCTACCTGGCCATATCCACACTGGCTGCCAGTTATATCATCGTCTGGGTCTTTAAATATGAGGGGTTTTCCTCAGTCACCGGCGGCTTTATCGGCCTACCTCTGGATCCCCTATACATAGGGGGGACATCAGAGGAGCCTTTCATAGACTTAAGCAGTCGCAGTGCTTTCTACTGTCTAGCCGTGGCGGTGATGATTTTAGCCGCCTTCCTTGCCAAGAACCTCCAGAGGACATCCATCGGCAGGGCTTTTGTGGCTATCAGGGACAATGAGTTAGCCGCTGAGGTCAGTGGCATCAGTATATTTCGTTACAAAATGATGGCCTTTTTCATCGGCTGCCTCTTTGCTGGAGTAGCCGGCTGGCTCTGGGCCAATTCTCAACTGAGGGTTAATCCAAATCAATTCAGCCTTTTGGATTCTATATGGTATGTCGGCATGTTAATAATCGGCGGCTGGGGGAGCACCAGTGGGGTCTTCTTTGGAGCTACCTTCCTCAAGCTCCTGGAGATCGGGATGACCGATTACATCACCCCATGGTTAGGAGATATGTTGCCTTCTATAAAGCTTCAAGTTCATGTCGCCACGAACATTGTACAGGGCTTGGTAATCATCCTCTTCATGATGCTGGCACCGAGGGGGCTATATTACCTCTGGGAAAGGCTCAAGATCTATTACAGACTTCACCCCTATGCCTATTGGGCAAGGTGAGA
>CAZNKW010000069.1:0-1659 GCA_964573655.1 uncultured Dehalococcoidia bacterium | reverse complement strand
TGCCAGTGGTGCATCGAAAACAGAGCGCCCTGTAAGGTAAAGGATGATGCCCATATGATATTTGACAAGATGATAGAGAGCGATGGCCTAATCCTGGGTTCGCCGGTATGGAATGTTAGCGCTGCCCCAATTTGGCCCACCCTAATTTCCAGATGGAGGTATCACCAATTCTTCACCTACAATTTTAGGAACAAGGTGTCCGGTTTACTCACTGTGGGATTTCTGGGCATGGGGATGGAACGCGCCTTAGAAGACCTGGCAGTTGTTGGCAGAGGTGCGGGGTTCGTCGTTGCCAGAGGTTGGGCTGTGGCCAGCACCGCCGCTTTTGGACAGAGGCCAATATATCTGGAGCATGGCGTTCTGGATGACAAGTTCGGCATGAGGCGAGTGGCAGATGTGGCCCTCAAAGTGGTGGAGATCACCAGAATGATCAAATATGCCACGGAAGCCGGGGTCACCATGCCTGAGGAATACAAACGCACCTTCAGAGGAGTGCACCTGAAAGAGAAGGAGAAAAAGGTCTTTGTTGACGGCGTTTGGAGAGATAAGGAGTAGGGCCAACAGACCCGGAGGTCTGCCGGCCTGCTGATGAGAACAAGAATAACAGAGCTACTGGGAATAAAGTATCCTATCATCCAGGCACCAGCCAATTTCGTGGGGGTCCCCCGGTTGGTAGCTGCAGTCTCTAACGCTGGTGGCTTCGGAATTTTGGCCACAGGTCGGCTAACGCCAGAAGAGCTACAGAAAGATATCAGGGCTATTAGAGAGCAGACCGATAAGCCTTTTGGGGTGAACCTCATAGCTGGCACTCCCGGATACGAAAGGATAGCTCAAGTTTTCATAGAGGAAAAGGTACCTCTCATTTGTCACTCCAGAGGCAATCCCAAGTGGCTCATTGAGGCAACCAGAGGCCAGGGCATTAAGATTATGGCCATGGTTGGGTCTCTCAGACATGCCACCAGGGCAGAGGAAGACGGGGCTGACATCCTTATTGCTCAAGGGCTGGAGGCAGGTGGTCATGTAGGTTACGTTAGCACTATGGTTTCACTGCCGCTGATTGCCAGCAAGGTCAAGATTCCGGTGGTAGCTGCTGGGGGTTTCTGTGACGGTGCGGGGCTCTTGGCAGCTCTGGCCCTAGGAGCTGAGGGCATCGCTATGGGCACCAGATTCGCCATCACTCAGGAGAGTCCCCTCCCCTCTAACATTAAGCAGCGCTACCTAGAGGCCAGCGAAGCCGATACCATAGTCACCCCGGCTATTACCGGGACACGCCTGAGGGTAATCAAGAATAAATTCACCGAGATGCTAGAGGAGGAGGGGCAGAAGCTATCTTTGCGGGAAAGGATATCAGGCACTCTGAAAACCAAGAAGATGTTAGGGGTATCCTGGTGGCAGTTCCTTCATGGCGGCTGGAGCATGAAGAAGCAATACGAGGCCTCCATTGCAGAGCTAGGGCACTTGGCTGCCGGTGGTGTGCGTATAGCCAAAGCTATGGTAGAGGGCGATGCAGATTTTGGGGTCCTCATCAGCGGGCAGGTTTGCGGCAGAATAGACGACATACCCAGCGTCCAAGAGGTAATTGAGCGAACCGTTGCCGAAGCTCACACTATCCTGGAGTCAGTAAGAGGGAAAATGCTCGCCAGCAAAGGGGATTGACAA
>CAZNKW010000068.1:0-6388 GCA_964573655.1 uncultured Dehalococcoidia bacterium | reverse complement strand
ATGTAGGGACAGAGCTTTAGCTCTGTCCGGAACAGAAGGCGGACAGACCTGAAGGTCTGTCCCTACTGTAAAAGAGAAATTGAATATGGTACTCTGGGTCGTCCCTGACCCAGAGCGGGGTCGAGACGACCCCGCCTACCAGAGATAGGAATAAAGGAATCAGAGTATGACGCTAACCAGGCAAAAAGGTGAACTGCCCAAAGCCTACGAACCTCAAAAGGTTGAGGACAGAATTTACCAGTTCTGGCTGAAGAAAGGCTACTTTACCCCCAAGATAGACAACAGTAAGAGACCTTTCGTCATCATTATGCCCCCGCCCAATGTCACTGGCGAGCTCCATCTGGGGCATGCCCTGACAGCTGCCCTGGAGGACATCATGACCCGCTGGCACCGCATGAAAGGGGAGAGCACCCTCTGGCTCCCTGGCACCGACCACGCTGGCATTGCTACTCAAGTGGTAGTAGAACAGCAAGTAGCCGCAGAAGGACTGACCAGGCATGACTTAGGAAGAGAAAGGTTTGTGGAAAGGGTATGGCAATGGGCTTCCTCATGTCGAGAGAACATCATAGCACAGCACAAAAAACTAGGTGCCTCCTGCGATTGGACCAGGGACAGGTTCACTCTGGACGAAAAGCCCAGTCATGCCGTGGCTACCACCTTTGTTCGCTTGTTCAACAAAGGGCTTATCTATCGAGGGGAGCGGATTATCAACTGGTGTCCTCGCTGCCAGACTGCCCTCTCCGACCTTGAAGTGGAGCACAGAGAAGTAACAGGGCATCTCTACTATATTAACTATCCCATCGTTGGTGAGTCTAGTTATGTCACTGTAGCCACTACCCGCCCTGAGACCATGTTTGGTGATACTGCTGTGGCAGTCCATCCTGAGGACAAACGCTTTACTAACTTAATAGGTAAAAGGGTTGCCATCCCTGTAATCGGCCGCCCCATACCCGTTATTGCTGATGATGCTGTGGATACCAGCTTTGGCACTGGGGCACTAAAGATTACCCCCTCTCACGACCCGATAGATTTCGAGGTGGCGCAGCGACATAACCTGCCTCTGGTAAACATACTGAACCCCGATGCCACCTTAAATGAGGAGGCAGGACCCTATGATGGGTTCGAGCGCTTCGCTTGCCGCCAAGCTTTGCTTCTTCAGCTAGAAAAGGAGGGGCTTTTATTAAAAACCGAACCCTATCTTCATTCTGTAGGGCACTGCGCTCGGTGTAATACCGCTATCGAACCCTGGGCGAGCCAGCAATGGTTTATCCATGCCAAACCTCTAGCCGAACCTGCCATCAAGGCTGTCAAGGAAGGGAGAATAACCATCATTCCCGAACACTTCACCAAAGTCTACCTTTACTGGATGGAGAACATCCGCGATTGGTGCATCAGCCGTCAGTTGTGGTGGGGGCATAGAATCCCAGTGTGGCACTGTGAAGAGTGTAGCCAAATTACCGCGACCGCTAACCAGCCTGAGAGATGCACCCATTGTGGCTCAAACAAAATCTACCAGGAATCCGATGTCCTTGATACCTGGTTCAGCTCTGCCCTCTGGCCCCACTCTACCCTGGGCTGGCCTGATGATACCAAGGACTTCCGCTACTTTTATCCTACCACAGTGATGGAAACAGGCTATGACATCCTCTTCTTCTGGGTAGCCAGAATGATCATGATGGGTCTAGAGAATACCGGTGACATCCCCTTTCGCTGGGTCTACCTCCATGGCTTGATAAGGGATGAGAAAGGGGAGAAGATGAGCAAGATTAAAGGGAATGTTATCAACCCTGTGGAAGCCATTGAGGAATATGGGGCTGATGCCTTACGCTTCGCCACTACCACCGGTAGTGCGCCAGGGAATGATGTCCAAGTAAGCAGCCAAAAACTGGAAGCGGGACGCAACTTCGCCAATAAACTATGGAATGCCGCTAGATTTCTAATCAGGAGCTTACCACCAGGCCTGGAAGATACAGCAATACCTTCCAGGTTGCCAGTGGAGGACCGCTGGATTCTATCTCGCCTGGATCAATTAATAGCTAAAGTAGACCATCTACTAGAGGGCTTCCAGTTCGGTGAAGCTGAAAGAGAAATCTACGACTTCCTCTGGGGAGAATTCTGCGACTGGTACATTGAGCTAGCCAAGATACGTCTTAACCAGCAAAGCCCCCCCTCTCCGATTCCTATCCTGGTTCAAACCCTGGAGACCTCTTTGAGGCTGCTCCATCCCTTTATGCCCTTTATTACTGAAGAGATATGGCAAAGGCTTATTCCACACCTCCCCAAAGATGAAGCCAGGCCCGATTCGCTGATGATCGCCACTTATCCTACTGCTAAAGGAGTCACCGATACTCAGGCAGAGGAGGAAATGGAATCAGTAATTGAGATCATTCACTCCATCCGCAATGCCCGGGCTCAGTCTAGGATTGAGCCTGCCCGATGGATGGAAGCCCAAATTTACACCAAGAATAAGTCAACTATCGAGTCTCACCGCCGATCAATTGAGACCCTAGCTCGAGTGCAACCCCTGGCTATCTTGGGTCCTAGAAAGGAGAGAGCAGAAAGAGAAGGAGCTTTAGTACTGGTGTTAAGAAATGTTGAAGTTATCTTACCTATGGCAGTTGACCTTGATGCAGAAAGACAACGCTTGGAAAAAGAGAAAGAGGCTCTACAAACCAAGATTGCCCGCCTTGAGACAAGGCTGAGTGATAGCTCTTTCCTTTCCAAAGCACCTTCTCTGATAATAGAAAGGGAGCGAGGGAAACTCCTCGATTCCCAGGGCAGGCTGGAAAAGATAGAGGAAAGGCTTGCCCAGCTATGCTAAAACGGCATAAACGATTATATTAATAGTGTAGTGCAGGTCTTTAGACCTGCCAGAATGCAGATCAAAGATTCTTCGAACCTAAAGGTCTGTTTAGAAATGTAGTTGAGCCTGTCCGAAAAGTCGATGGTCTAGAATTGTGGGTAGGTTGCCCGACGTCGGGCAACCTACCCGATATGAGATTTTTAGACAGCCTCTACCTTGCCTGATAAATCAGGCAACTACAAAAATTTGAGGGGTGATTAAAAATGACTATTGAAGAAAAGGTAGAAAACCTGGCCAAACTTAGAGAACAAGCAAAACAAGGTGGAGGGGTAAAGCGCATCGAGGCGCAGCACCAAAAGGGTAAGCTTACTGCTCGGGAGAGAATAGACCTTCTCTTTGATGCCGGTAGCTTTGAGGAACTTGACCCTTTCGTCACCCATCGGGCTACTGAGTTTGGGCTGGCTGAGCAGAGGTATCTAGGGGATGCTGTAGTCACCGGCTATGGTAAGATTGATGGTAGGCTTGCCTTTGTCTATGCCCAAGACTTCACAGTGATTGGTGGCACGTTGTCGCTAGTAGCATCGGAGAAGATCTGCAAGGTAATGGACCAAGCAGCTAAGAATGGTGCCCCCTGCATTGGTTTGCTTGATTCAGGGGGAGCGCGAATTCAGGAGGGGGTGGATAGCCTTAAAGCCTATGGTGAAATCTTCACCCGCAATACCCTCTACTCCGGGGTAATACCCCAGATATCAGTGGTAATGGGTCCCACTGCTGGGGGTGCTGTCTATTCCCCAGCCATCACCGACTTTATCTTCATGGTAAAGGGCATCGGGCAAATGTATATCACCGGTCCCGACGTGATCAGGGCAGCCAGTGGAGAGGAGATTACCCATGAGGAGCTGGGAGGGGCCATGGTTCACGCTAAGAAGAGCGGCAATTGCCACTTTGTAGCCGAGAATGAGCAAGAGGTGCTCCAAATGGTGCGTCGCCTATTGAGCTTTCTCCCTCAAAACAATAGGGAGAAGCCACCTACAGTGGAGACCGGCGATGACCCTGACCGCAGGGACGAGAAACTACTGTATGTTGTTCCTGAGGAACCAAACAAGGTTTACAATATGAAGGAAGTCATCAACAGGGTAATTGACAACGGTGACTTCATGGAGGTGCACCAGCATTTTGGCCCCAATCTTATCGTTGGCTTTGCCAGACTTAATGGACAGAGTATAGGAGTTGTGGCTCAGCAGCCCTTCTCTTTAGCTGGGGTTATCGACATCAATGCCTCAGACAAGGGGGCCAGATTCGTTCGCTTTTGTGATTGCTTTAATATCCCCTTAATTACCTTCGTTGATGTCCCCGGGTATATGCCCGGTAGTGACCAAGAGTTTGGCGGCATTATCAGGCACGGGGCTAAGTTCCTCTTTGCCTATGCCGAAGCCACTGTCCCCAAGATAAGTGTGATTACCCGTAAAGCCTACGGTGGCGCTTATGTGGTTATGAGCAGCAAGAGCTTGCGGGGCGATATCAACTATGCCTGGCCCACTGCTGAGATTGCCGTCATGGGTCCCGAAGGGGCAGTGAATATTATCTTCCGGGGTGACATTGCCAAGGCAGAAAAACCCGAGGAGGCACGCCAGAAGCTGATCCAAGAATATAGAGACAAGTTTGCCAACCCCTATGTAGCTGCCTCCAAGGGGTACATTGATGATGTCATCGACCCCAGGGAAACACGCCCCAAGCTAATAAAGGCACTGCAGATGCTCCGGAGCAAGGTAGACAGCCTCCCTGCCAAGAAGCATGGGAATATCCCCCTCTAGAAGGGGGCTTGTAAGCCGACAATAGGTGAAGGTTATCCTTCAGTGCAGATTAAATAAATGGGTAAGACCTTAGCGGAGAAGATTTTAAGCCAGAAGTCAGGGGGGGATGCCCATGCTGGAGATATTGTTATCGCCAAGGTAGATTTGGCCTTTGTTCAAGATGGGACCGGTCCGCTGGCTATAAGGCAATTTGAAGCCAGCGGTTTCGAAAAGGTCGCCCAGCCAAAAAGAACAGCAATTTTCTTAGACCATGCTTCCCCCAGTCCAGCTCGAGAGCTTTCCAATGACCATACCTTGCTCCGCAACTTCGCCAGGAAAACTGGGGCGCTCCTTTTTGAGGTAGGAGAAGGAGTCTGTCACCAATTAGTGGCAGAATCTTTGGCTAACCCCGCTGAGGTGATTTTAGGTGCTGATTCTCACACTACTACTGCTGGCGGGCTAGGGGCTTTTGCCACTGGAATGGGCTCTACCGACATCGCTATAGCTATGGCTCTAGGTAAAACCTGGCTCAGGGTTCCAGAGAGTTTCAAGGTCTTAGTTGAGGGTCACTTTGGAAAGGGAGTATATGCCAAAGACCTCATTCTTCACCTTATCGGTCTACTTGGCGCTGATGGCGCTACCTACAAATCGTTGGAATTCTGCGGGGAAACTATCAGCCAGATGACTATGTCAGAGAGACTCACTATAGCCAATATGGCAGTAGAGGCGGGGGCAAAGGTAGGGCTTTTCCCCTCCGATGAAAAAACCAGGGAATACCTTATCACCCAGGGTAGGGGAAAGAGGTATCGCCCTCTTCAACCCGATGACGATGCTGCGTATGAGCAGACCATCAAGATTGATGCGGCTGCCCTGGAGCCAACAGTGGCCATGCCTCACTCTGTAGATAACACAGCGCTAGCCAGGAAGCTAAAAGGGACAAAAATACAGCAGGTCTTCATCGGCACCTGCACCAATGGTCGCCTGGAAGATTTAGCTATCGCTGCCAGCCTTCTCAAATCTCGAAAACGTCACCCTGACACCAGACTAATCATAGCACCGGCTTCGAGAAAGGTCCTCCAAGCAAGTATAGAGGCAGGCTACATCCAAACCCTCCTAGAAGCAGGAGCACTTATTACGCCCCCTGGTTGCGCTGCCTGTGTCGGGGTGCACCAGGGCGTTCTGGGAGATGGAGAATCCTGTCTTTCTACCGCTAACCGTAACTTCCAGGGGCGCATGGGAAACCCCAATTCTTTTATCTATCTGGGAAGCCCAGCTACGGCTGCTGCCACTGCTATCACCGGAGAAATCACCGACCCCAGGGAGCTCCTATGATACTAAGAGGAAAAGCCTTTAAATTTGGCGATAATATCTCCACCGACCACATCATACCCGGTCGATGGTTCCATCTCAGAAGCAATCTGCCTGAGTTGTCAAAGCACCTCCTGGAGGATGTTGTCCCTGCCTTTGTCTCCCGGGTTAAACCTGGTGATTTCATTGTCGCTGGTAAAAACTTCGGCCTAGGCTCCAGCAGAGAACACGCCCCCCTGGTAATTAAGATGGCAGGAGTAAGAGCCATCCTAGCCAAATCAACAGCCCGAATCTTCTTCCGAAACGCTATCAACCTGGGACTCCCTGTCCTCATATGCGACACAAGCCAAATTGACGAGGGGGATAAGTTAGAGGTAGACTTAATTAAAGGTATAATAAAAGACTGTACTAATGGAAATCAGCTCAGCTTCGGCAGAATCCCTGAAGTAATGCTCCGTATTCTTGAGGAAGGTGGGCTGGTACC
>CAZNKW010000067.1:0-6549 GCA_964573655.1 uncultured Dehalococcoidia bacterium | reverse complement strand
ATATGAGAAATACGGGCCACCGGAAGTCCTTAAACTGAAAGAAGTGGAAAAACCTATTCCCAAGGACAATGAAGTCTTGGTAAAAATTCAAGCGGCATCCGTAAATTCATGGGACTGGGATCTCCTGAGAGGTACGCCCTTCTTGAACCGCCTTGGGGGGCTTCTAACACCTAAATACAAGATACTTGGATGTGACATAGCAGGGCGTGTTGAAGCGGTTGGCGGAACTGTTGAGCACTTTCAGCCAGGTGATGAGGTGTTCGGGGACCTATGCCAAAGTGGTTTTGGTGCCTTTGCCGAGTATGCATGTGCTAGCGAAAATGCGTTGGCGCTGAAATCGGCCAGTATGACATTCGAGCAAGCAGCGGCCGTACCTCAAGCAGGACTCCTGGCCCTGCAGGGCCTTCGCGCTAGAGGACAGATACAGAAAGGACAAAAGGTTTTGATTAATGGTGCGGGCGGTGGTGCGGGTACGTTTGCGGTGCAGATTGCCAAATCATACGGGGCTGAAGTGACTGGAGTGGACAGCACCGGGAAATTGGACATGCTGCGCTCCATCGGTGCAGACCAAGTCATTGATTACACTCAAGAAGATTTCACTAAAAAAGGCCAGCATTATGACCTGATTCTTGATGTTGTGACATATCGTTCGATTTTCGATTACAAGCGTGTATTAAGTCCCAAGGGCATATATGTCATGCTCGGAGGTGGTTCCTGGGCTCGAGTCTACCAAGCTATGTTCCTGGGACCATTGATTTCAATGACCGGCAGTAAGAAAATGGGTATCCTGATGCTTAAACCAAACAAGGATTTGGCTTTTATGAATGAGCTTTTTGAAGCCGGCAAAGTAGTACCTGTTATAGATAAACGTTACCCGTTGAGTGAGGTTCCTGAAGCTCTCCGGTATTTTGGAGAAGGACACGCCAAAGGAAAAGTAGTCATAACTGTAGAACATAACGACAAAACCTAATAACCTCGGAGGAAACCAATGAAAGCGATTGTATGCACAAAATACGGACCACCAGATGTTCTTCAGCTCAAAGAGGTAGCAAGACCTATCCCCAAGGACAATGAAGTACTAATAAAGATACATGCCACAACAGTAAATCGAACCGACTGCGGAATACTTAGAGCCAAACCATTTATTTTAAGATTTTTCACTGGTCTTATAAGACCAAAAAATCCTATTCTAGGGACTGAGTTCGCGGGCAAAATTGAAGCTGTTGGCAAAAACGTAACGTCATTTAAGGTCGACGATAAGGTTTTTGGATTTGATGACCAAGGGTTAGGATCGCATGCTGAATACATGGCGATATCAGAAGATAGTGCGCTGACAACAATACCAAGCAATATGACATATGAGCAGGCTGCAGCTAGTTCTGAAGGTGCGCATTACGCGTATAATTTTATCAAAAAAGTGAACCTTAAAAGTGGGCAAAAAGTTCTCGTTAATGGTGCAACAGGAGCTATTGGTTCAGCAGCAGTTCAACTTCTGAAATATTTTGGTGTTTATGTTACTGCAGTGTCCAGTACCAAGAATATAGAATTAGTAAGATCATTAGGAGCCGATAAAGTAATTGATTATACAAAAGAAGACTTTACAAAGGATGAAGAAAAATATGATTTCGTTTTTGATGCTGTTGGCAAGAGTTCGTTTGCTAAATGCAAACAATTGTTAAAACCTGGTGGCGTTTATATTTCATCAGACTTGGGTTACATGGCTCAAAATGTTTTCTTACCACTCATAACACCGATTATAAAACCAATGATCGGAAACAAAAAGACGGTATTTCCAATTCCTAAAGATATTAGAGGAAGTATACTTTTTATCAAAAAGCTCATTGAGGAAGGAAAATTCAAAGCAGTGATAGACAGAGAATATCCGCTGGAGCAAGTTGTCGAGGCGTATAGGTATGTCGAAGCAAGGCACAAAACAGGAAATGTAGTAATAACTGTGGAATGAGGTCGGTGAAATAGCTAGTGCTTGGGCTTAGGGATAGTGTCAGGGTTTACAATTTTGAGTTGGTACCAAGGTAGCGGAGTATCGGAGCATGGCTTACAAGTGGCCGATTGAGCCTAATATCAGAGAGGCTGTAATTGGCCATGCTGTAGATGAAGGGAGTGGAGTACTATGGAGTCGATGATTGAAGCAATAAAGAGGCGCACCTCTGTAAGAACATATACGGATCAACCCATTGAAGAAGCCAAGAAGCAGGCGATAATCGATTTGGTGCACTCAAACCATATAGGCCCGTTTGGTCACACTGTTAGATTTGAGCTAATCGATTTTTCGAAAATGGAGAGGAGTGAGATCAGAGGTCTTGGAACTTACGGAGTTATCAGCCGCGCAAACCTATATATAGTGAGCGCTGTCAAAGATCACGCCAGAGCAATGGAGGATCTTGGGTATTGTTTTGAGAGAGTGATACTTGTGGCAACCAATCTGGGGTTGGGAACTTGCTGGTTGGGTGGTACATTCAAGCGAGCGAATTTTGCAAAGAGGATTCATGTGTCCGATGACGAGATCGTGCCCGCCATTAGCCCCATTGGGTATGCAGATAAGAGAAGAACAACTATGGAGAGGGCAATCAGGCGCTTTGCCAAATCCGATGAACGAAAGCCGTGGGAGGAACTGTTCTTTGATGGAGATATGGGCACGCCCCTTTCAAAAGAGGATGCGGGCAAATACACTACAGCGCTTGAATGCGTCAGGCGTGGGCCTTCTGCTTCAAACAATCAACCCTGGAGAATTGTCAGGGAAGAAGATCAAGGCACCCTTCATTTCTATCTGAAGCGAACAAGGGGTTATGACGAGTTATTCAAGGGCGTAGATTTGCAGCGCATAGATATGGGAATCGCGATGTGTCACTTCCAGCTTGCCGGCCGAGAGATTGGTCTCGACGGAAGATGGGAAGAGCGGGACCCAGATCTCCACCTGGGAAATGTTGAGTATATTGCGACCTGGACAGAATCGTAACCCTAGTGGTGCGGAACAACTCTTGCCGATTTGTTTGGATATGGATATTCCTGTCCGCTGAGAGGATTCCTACAAATGGACCACTCCTAACTGCGGATGACCAGCACATCGCAGGCACCCTGCTTAAAAGTAATGCTGCCAAATTTCCGATTCTCAGGGTGTTTTCATAGCTGAAGTCAGCCAAAAATGTCTTCAATTCTTAATGAATCAGGTTGACATCAATCTGAAAATCAGGTTGACAACCTGTGCAAAATGCCTGAGGCCCTGCCAGTTGAGGGCCTCACTAATTGATTATTATATCACACTCCCCAAGCCTTGGCAATATTTTGTATCGGTCCGGCCCATCATCGATCCCTACTGAGATCACCGTCTCGTGGCTTGGTGGTTTCGCCAAGTTGAAGTGGGCTGCGTAGGTTTGGCTTTGCTTTGGAAAGCGTGGGTTGTATTGCACATTGTGGACTAATGTGTGATTGGGAGCTATGGCAGTTATTAGCACCCAATACCGGTCAGATCGGGATATCCATAAACTCGGGGAAGTTACCTTAGCACCTTTTCACATTTGCGCCAGGTCAGTGTTGCCAAGAGTATGTTGGAGTGTGAAACTCTATGCACCTTGGGCTAATATGCGGTGTATTTCCTCCTTCAACTGCTTGGCAGCAAGGGGTCTAGCAATGTCTTTAACTGCAGGCCTGCCAATATGAGGGGCTTCTGTCTCGGTAAGGAAATCTTTGATATCTGCCTGAATAACCTCACTGGTGACAAACGCTACCCTCTTGGCCAGAGATGGAGCTATCTTTTGAATACGCTCATATAACTCAATTGACCCAATGCCGTTTTCTCTTGGCTGGGTATCCAGCAGGATGAGGCTATACTTCTTACTCTTCAGCCTTTCCAGGGCGTACTGTGCATTATCTGCAGTTTCTACCTCATGTCCTTCCTCAGTTAGCACCCGGCTCATGAATTCTAGGATTGGCAACTCAGTACCCACTACCAGTATTCCAGCTTCATCTACGCTCTCAGTCCCATCAGCAACTGGCTCAGCTGGTTTCAATTCCTCAGGTTCAGTCACTATGGGTAATTCCATAATGACGGTAGCTCCCTTGCCAGACACGCTCTCAGCATATATTTTTCCGCCGTGCTCAGTTATTATTCCGTGGCAGATGCTCAAGTCGAGTCTTGTTCCTTCACCCACCTCTCTGCTAGCAAAGGAGGGGTCAAATAGTCTCTTCAGGTCGTCCTTAGCTATTCCCGGCCCGTCATCTTTGAAAGATATCCGGACGGTGTTATCTATCTTCTCTGTCTTAATGAAGAGATTACCCTGACCATGGGCCAACTTCATCTCCATTTCGGCATTCGTGATTATATTAAGGAACGCCTGTTGAAGTTGAGCGCCGTCGGCTATAGTACAGGGCAAATCAGGGTCAAGTCGGGTGATAACGTGGATGCTACTGGTCTTCATTTCATAGTCTCGCAATTCCAGGGTAGTTTCTATAATCTGGTTAATATCCACATGCACTCGCTCCGGTTTGCACTGGCTGGCGAAGGCAAGAAGCCTATTTACAGTATTGACTACCTGCTGGGAACCCTCATTGATTATCTCCGCATCGCCCTTGATATCCTCGGGGATATCCTTTTGCATTAGCAAACTGGTAAAACTGATAACGCCGGTCAGGGGCTCGTTAATCTTGTGGGCAATGCCTGATGCTATGGCGCCGACGGAAGCCAGGCAGTTCATGGTCTGAGCCCTTTGCTCCAGTCGCCTTCTCTCCGTTTCCAACCGCTTGCGTGCGGTGACCTGCCCCAACCGCTCAGCGACAGCGTTAATCAACAACCTCTCTGCTTTCAAGAACGGTCCTTCATCAATTACTGGTCTCTCCTCGAGATAATTGACCTCTACTTTACCTATTGTTGCCTTATTTGCTTCAATATCCGCAGATTGCTTCCAACTGGTTTCTCTGTAGTTATCCGTGCTGAATTCCCTGCCATCGATGGTGATTCTAGAGCAGGTGATCTCTGGATATTGATAGCTCTTTGGAATAAGATTTGCCGCCTCTTGATATATTTCGTCCGCAGTAATCCCTGGGATTTCAGCAATGTCAGCAATGTCAGACAGACACTGCAGTTCCCTAAGCGTCCATTCAAGAAGGTGCAGTTCCTTTTCCAGTGTCTTCAACTCAATGATTTTTTGGCGCATTTGCGTCAATTCACCTATGAGTTGCTCTCGTGTCTTATTCGCACCTCTCATCATTGTCATTTCATGTACCTCATACAGGATACAATGACCTTGCCTGGCACACCAACTTGTGTGACATCTTGCCGCTCCCCGCTATAGCTTAGGGTCTTCGATAAGCATGGCTATTTCAGGGTTACCATCACTTGTTTCCTGGGCATGGAGTCGATTCTTACCATCGGCTCACCTTTTAGTCTATTGAAGAAACCAGTTTTTGCTCGTAGATGATGCTGTTTTATTTCCTCCACTTTTGCTACATCGGGTATGTTCCGCAGCTTATGCAGCAGAACTGCGAGCGAGGCAAACTTCAGCTGCACTGTGACGGTAGTACCCTGTTCTTGAGAGCCAATCGTTTGCGGGATGCAGGCATCAAGCGTTTTCTCCATCTGTGCAATGAATCTCATTACCTGAACAGTATCGGCAGGCGGAGATATGACAAGGTCAAGCTCTTCACCAGAGACCCCAGGCTCCTGCAGTGGGGCCCTACTGTGATAAGTCTGCCTGATAGCCTGGGCAAGCTCCGCGCACTTCGCATCTTTAAGAATGTAGTTGTCTGCCCCTGCTTCGATGCTTTCAAGAAAGTACTCATCGTATAGGGTTAACATAATGACCTTACAAGCAGGCCTTTTCTCCTTCAGCCTTCGGGTAGCCTCAATCCCATTCAATCCAGGCATCTTGACATCCATAAGGACGATATCAGGGGAGAGCATTTCCACGTGGAATAAGGACTCATCAGCATTGGCACAATCGCCCACAACCTTCATATCCTCCTCTAGCTCCAGCACACGCCGCAACCCACGGCGGACTAGCTCATGGTCATCAACCAAGAGTATTTTGATTTCTTCCTTCATCTGATTCTCCTGCTATGGTTGCCGCAGTTGGCACAATTGTTCTCTTCCTTCTAACAATGTTTCCACTGCTGGCAGGATATCTAACAGACCATTTTTCCCACTTCACCAGGGTGACCTCCATCAGTCAACCCACACAATCCTTTTCGCAGAACGAATGTCCCTTTCATCGTATTACTCTTGCCAGGCATCGCGTAAGCCCAATTTGGTTCATTTAATTGAACAGATAGTGTCGGTTTGTTAAGCCCAGTGGGTCATGTCCTTACTTCCGCATGAACCTTTGGCGTAGGTATTGCTCTTGGTGTTTCTATTCTAACCGAGCACTGTTGCCTTATTGGTTGCTTGGGTCTGTTCCTCTGACTGCGCCTTCGTTCACTGCCGAAGAAGCCCAAGGTTTCGGTGGACGAAGGCGTCAGCCTATACGTTGAATGGCAGCGGAGGCAAAAGAAGGGTTAGTTTCAGCTAGAGGTGGGATTCGAACCCACGACACCCTG
>CAZNKW010000066.1:3864-6549 GCA_964573655.1 uncultured Dehalococcoidia bacterium | reverse complement strand
GCTGTCTCCAGCATAGTCAGTGAGATGGCTATGGGAAAGACGCTGGAGGAGGTGAGAAAGATAACTCCGGCACTGGTGGCTCAGGAGCTAGAGGGATTGCCCAAGAACAAATATCACTGCTCTAACCTGGGTGCCCAGGCACTGAACAAAGCTGTCGATAACTACCTTGAAAAGCAGGGCATACTAGTGAAAAGCCAAAAGGAGGAGAAAGAAGATGAAGAAGAGTAAAGAGCCAAAGGTGAGAAGGTGCCTTTGCCCCTACTGTGAGGAGGAAGTGACTACATCCGTTCTGCCTTACTGCCAGCCCTGTGGCATAGCCCTGCGCTACTGCGCCAAGTGCCAGATAGCGGTGGTAAAGGAAGCAGAGGTCTGTCCCCAGTGCGGGGGCAAGCTAGAACGGAAATAGGGAGGCCTAACATGGCAGAAAAGGTTACTGTGATAGTATTCAGCGGTGAGCTCGACAAGGCTATAGCTGCCTTCAACATAGCTATAGGTGCTGCCTCTATGGGAATGGAAGTGAGCATGTTTTTTACCTTCTGGGGGTTAAACATCCTTAAGAAGAACCAAGGCTCGATTAGAAGTAAGGGGATAATGAGGAAGATGCTCAATTTCATGAACCGGGGCGGCTCCAAGAGGATGCCCTTATCCAAATTCCACATGTTTGGCATAGGCAAGTGGATGATGAAGCGGTTGATGAAAGATGTCAATTCGCCCCAAATCGAGGAGTTGATGGCTATGGCAAAAGAGACGGGAGTGAAGTTTATCGCTTGCACTAACACTATGGGGATGATGGGTCTCTCCAAGGAAGCCTTCCTCCCTGAGGTAGACAGCTTTGCTGGGACGGCTGCCTATCTGGCTGAGGCCAGAGAGGGAAAGGTCAACCTCTTCATTTAAGGAGGCAGAGCTATGAAGGCAGATGCCACTTTAGACTGCATTGGACTCTACTGTCCCATGCCCATTTATCACATGGCTAACAAGCTTAAAGAGCTGGAGCCAGGGCAGGTGCTGGAGGTCTTGGCTGATGATGAGGGGATAAAGGTGGATGCGCCTGCCTGGTGTCGCACCACCGGAAATGAGATGTTGGGGATTGAGGAGAAAGCGGGGGAGTACAAGGTCTATATCAAGAAAACCAAGTAGGAAAGGAGTTCAAATAATTTAACAGGAGCGTGAAATGAACCTTAAAGCTCTACACACAATAAGCTATGGACTGTATGTCATTGGTTCCACAAAGGGAGACAGGCTTAATGCTCAGATTGCCAACACGGTGATTCAAGTCTGCTCTGAACCCCCGACTATTTCTGTCTGCATTAATAAAGGAAACCTCACTCATGAATACATTAGGAGCAGCGGTGCCTTTTCGGTTTCAGTCCTGTCTCAGGAGACTCCTCTGAATTTTATCGGGCACTTTGGTTTCAAATCAGGGAGAGACATGGACAAGTTCGAGGGCGTTAACTACAAAATAGGTGAGACTCAAGTCCCCATAGTTCTCGATCATGCTTTAGCTTATATGGAAGCCAAGGTGACTCAGCAAGTGGATGCGGGTACGCATACCGTTTTTATAGGTCAGCTTGTTGCTGCTGAGGTTCTTCGAGAAGGTGCGCCGATGACCTATGCCTACTATCATCAGGTCAAGCGCGGCACTACTCCCAAGACAGCCCCGAGCTATATTGAAGAGAGAAGGGAGGCAGCACCCAAAATGGCAAAATATGAATGTAGCGTTTGTGGATATATCTATGACCCTGAGATGGGAGACCCAGATGGTGGCATCCCGCCGGGGACTCCCTTTGAGAAGCTACCGGAGGATTGGGTATGCCCAGTCTGTGGAGCCAGCAAAGACGAGTTTCAGAAGTTGAAATGATGGTTTGGCGGCCAGACGTCTGTTTCCATACCAAATGTAAACGGGAGGAGGTGAGACGAAGATGTCAGAACAGCTTTGTCCAACATGCGGTTGTGTAGTTGTCGGCACTGGCTATAAGAAGAAAGGGGTGACCTATTGCTGCCAGCCTTGCGCTAGCGGCAGTAGCAGCCAGTGCGACTGCGGTTGCTGTGCTATGACCGAAGAGTCTGAGGAAGACTAGGGCAGCCAGAAGTAGGCTGGGTGGAGTGAATCGGAACCCACCAGCTGTAGGCAGATGACTTGGCAGTCGCATTGGGGAGGTGGTGTCTATGCGACATTAGAAAGAATGCGGGATACGTTGTCTCACAGTCATTCAAGGAAAGGAGGAATAAAATGGCTAAAGTAGCGATAGAAATGGTTCAAAAAGCAGGGATCAATGTTAAGGAATTGCTAGAATTACTGGTTAACAACGCTGCTGCGGAACTAACAACTTACTATTACTACACTATTCTCAGGGCTAATTTAATCGGACTCGAGGGAGAGACCATAAAGGAAATCGCTGAGACGGCCCGTATTGAAGACCGGAATCACTTTGAGGCCCTGGTCCCTCGCATTTACGAACTTGGTGGCAAGTTGCCGGAGAACATGAAGACTTTCCATGACCTTTCTGCCTGCCGACCTGCCAGGCTGCCCAAGGACCCCACTGACATCAAAGCAATGTTGACGGTGCTGGTAGAAGCGGAGAGGTGCGCGGTGCGGGGATATACCAACATCTGTAACCTCACTGCTGGCAAAGACCATCGTACCTACGACCTATCGCAATCTATCCTCAATGAAGAGATAGAGCA
>CAZNKW010000066.1:0-3764 GCA_964573655.1 uncultured Dehalococcoidia bacterium | reverse complement strand
AAGATACTGGATGGGATGCTTGGTTTTGCTGCCGGGGTTATGATCGCTGCCAGTTACTGGTCACTGCTGGCTCCTGCCATTGAGATGTCGGAAGGTAAAGATATCCCTGCTTGGGTCCCGGCTGTGGCAGGTTTCCTCGCCGGAGGCATCTTCTTGCGCGGTGTTGATATAATACTGCCCCATCTTCACCTCGGCTTCCCTATGGAGGAGGCTGAGGGGGTTAAAACGAAATGGCGGCGTAGTACCTTGCTTGTTCTGGCGATAACTTTGCATAATATACCTGAGGGCCTTGCGGTTGGGGTTGCCTTTGGGGCTGTTGCCGCTGGTTTCCCTTCCGCGACTTTAGCAGCAGCGGTCGCCTTGGCTGTGGGTATCGGGATACAAAATTTTCCGGAAGGACTGGCGGTCTCCATGCCTCTGCGACGTGAAGGAATGTCTCGTCGGAGAAGCTTCTTGTATGGGCAATTATCGGGGATGGTAGAACCGGTCGCTGGCGTCGTTGGAGCCGCCGCCGTTATTGTGGCTCAGCCCATTCTGCCCTACGCTCTGAGTTTCGCCGCCGGCGCCATGATCTTCGTGGTGATCGAAGAGCTAATTCCAGAGGCTGAGCGCGGCGGTTATGCTGATATAGCCACCGCAGGGGGCATGGGTGGCTTTGCAGCGATGATGTTACTTGATGTAGCCTTTGGTTAGTCATGAACGCTTTTAGGCGATGCGAATTTTCACTAGGGAAGAATTAAAGAGATATGATGGGAGGGACGGTCTCGCCTATGTTGCCTATGGCGGCAAGGTATATGATGTTTCACGGAGTTTTCACTGGAAAAAAGGTAAACACCAGGTCACTCATCGTGCTGGATGCGATCTGACCGAGGCCTTGAAGAAGGCTCCTCACGGCCCTGATATGCTGGAGAGGTTTCCCATAGTAGGTGAGCTGGTAGACTAAAGCCAGTCGAGGAGTAGCGAGTGACAGTGGGTTGTGCTGCACCCACCCCACGACTGGTAAGGAGCCAAGGATAGGACCATGGCAATAGACCCGATATGTGGGATGGAGGTAGATGAGAGGACGGCGCTCAGTGTAGAGCATGAGGGCAAGACCTATTATTTCTGTAACCCTTCCTGCCGGGATAAGTTCCTCTCTGAGAAAGGTTTGCTGGTGCCTTCATCTGGCGAAACAACACCTCTCAAGGGAGAAGAGGATATCGAACATCACCTGGAGAAGGCCACCCTTAACGTGAAAGGTATGCACTGTGCCTCCTGCGCTGTGACCATAGAGGACTCCCTGAAGAAGGTAGAAGGAGTCTCCAAAGCGGTGGTGAACTTTGCCACTGAGAAGGCGTATGTGGAATACAACCCGGAGAAGGCAACTTCTCAAGCGCTGGAACAGGCAGTAGAGAAGGCGGGCTATAGCGTCATCAAGGAAGAAGCCGAGTCGCTCAATCTTAAGGTGATTGGCATGGACAATGCTCACTGTATGGGCACCGTTGAGGCAGCGCTCAAAGGGGTCAAGGGTATAGTCTCCAGCCAGCTTTTTACCAATGAAAGGGCAAGGATAGTCTTTGATCCGACATTGACCAGTGGTGAAGTCATCAAAAAAGCCATAAGGGATGCTGGCTATACCCCTGTGGAAGAGGCCACCGTTGACAGGGAAAAGGCGGCAAGGCAGGGTGAGATAAAGACCCTGAAGATTAAGTTCCTGGTGGCAGCAGTTTTTGGCATTCCCTTACTTTACTTTGCTATGGGACATCATGTGGGTCTGCCCCTTCCCTCCCTTACCGACGGCAGCATGGCCCTTCTTCAGTTGCTGCTCACCACGCCCATTATTGCTGTTGGTTATCAGTTTTACACCGTGGGGCTGAGGTCGGTGGTGAGGAACCGCAGTGCCAATATGGATACTCTTATCGCCCTAGGTACCGGCACCGCCTATCTTTATAGCTTGGCCTCATCTATTTTGATTTGGAGCGGTAATCCCGACTTTGGCATGGATGACATTTATTACGAGGTAGCCGGGCTACTCATTGTGTTCATCCTGCTGGGCAGGCTGCTGGAGGCTCTGGCTAAGGGTAGAACTTCAGCTTCTATCCGTAAGCTGCTTGAACTACAACCCGAGACGGCCCTGGTAGTTAGAGATAACGTGGAACAGGATATCCCTGTGGAGGAGGTCGTGTTGGGTGATGCAGTCATAGTGAAGCCGGGAGGCAGAATTCCCGTAGATGGAGTGGTTTTAGAAGGAAGTTCTTCGGTTGACCAATCGCTCTTAACCGGGGAGAGCATTCCGGTAGAGAAGAACGTCGGTGACGAAGTTATAGGCGGCACTATTAACAAAAGCGGCTGGCTGAGGTTCAAAGCCACCAGAGTAGGCAAAGACACCGCTCTGGCCCAGATTGTCAGGCTGGTGGAGGAGGCTCAGGGCAGTAAGGCACCGGTGCAGAGGCTGGCGGACAGAGTATCTGCCTACTTTGTCCCCGCTGTTTTGGCTATCGGGGTGGTCACCCTCCTGGCCTGGTATCTATCAGGGTCGGGGCTGGTCTTTGGACTCACCGCCTTTATCGCTGTGGTCATCATTGCCTGTCCTTGTGCCTTAGGCTTAGCTACGCCCACCGCAGTAATAGTCGGGACTGGTAAGGGGGCGGAGAATGGCATTCTTATCAGGGATGCTGAGACTCTGGAGAAAGCTTGCCAAGTAGATACTATTGTCTTCGACAAAACCGGCACCCTCACCCGAGGCAAGCCTGAGGTGACAGATGTCATTCCTCTCTCTAATCCTCATTCCAGCGATGATATATTGAAATTGGCGGCGATAGCGGAGAAGCGCTCGGAGCACCATCTTAGTGAGGCTATCATCAGTCGGGCTATGCAGAGGGGAATGGCTATTCCGGAGGTAGAGACCTTCTCTGCCATTCCCGGTAAAGGGGTGGAGGCCAGATATGACCATACTACTATTCTGGTGGCCAACAGAAAGCTATTGGCCGATAAAGGTATAGATACAACTGCTGTGGAGGACAGAGTAGTAAGACTGGAGGAAGAGGGGAAGACGGTGGTGCTGGTGGCGGTGGAGGGAAGGGTTGCCGGTATAATAGCAGTGGCCGATACAGCCAAGGATTTTGCGGCTGAGACAGTAGCCTGGCTCAAGCGCCAGGGAAAGCAGGTGATTTTGATTACCGGGGATAATCGCCGCAGCGCTGGGAGCATCGCCGGCAACCTAGGCATAGACCATGTTCTAGCTGAAGTGTTGCCTGAGGATAAAGCTGCTGAGATAAAGAAGCTTCAAGAGCAGGGACATATAGTAGCCATGGTCGGAGATGGCATAAATGATGCTCCAGCGCTGGTTCAAGCAGATGTAGGTATCGCTATTGGTTCGGGGACTGATATAGCTATCGAGTCTGGAGGAGTGGTTCTGGTAAAGGATGACCTTCTAGATGTAGCCCGCACTTTGCAACTGAGCTGCTATACCATGCGCAAGATAAAGCAGAACCTGTTCTGGGCTTTTTTCTATAATTCTATAGGTATACCTATAGCCGCTGGGATACTGTATCCCTTTATCGGTTTTCTGCTTAACCCTATAATCGCCGGGGCAGCCATGGCTTTCAGCTCAGTAAGTGTTGTCTCTAACTCCCTGAGTATGCGCAGATATCGCCTTCAAAGAATATTCCAGTAGGGGAGCCCCTTGTGGGCTCCCGCAGAGGGGGAGGGGACTGATAGAAAATTAGGGTGGGTGAAGTGAAACGAAACCCACCATCCAATATGCGTGCTGAAAAGGAGGATCA
>CAZNKW010000065.1:1834-6559 GCA_964573655.1 uncultured Dehalococcoidia bacterium | reverse complement strand
CCAGCCGGCTGGTCACCCAGCCGCTGGTGAGCTCTTACCTCACCATTTCACCCTTGCCCCAGGATAGTTGGGGCGGTATGTTTCTGTGGCACTTTCCGTAGGGTCACCCCTCCTGGGGGTTGCCCAGCACCCTGCCCGATGGAGCCCGGACTTTCCTCCCTCTTAGAGTCTCCTCTAAAACGGCGGTCACCCGGCCTACTTGGTCCATCTATAGTTTACCACTTTTCTAGGTGAATTCAATAACGGAGAGGTCGCCATAATCTGTGGATTAGCGCCGGGCGGGCACCTGCCGCCTCTCCCACGTCTGGGGTAGGTTGGAGCATCCGCTCCAACAGCTTTCTTATCAAGCCTGAAAAGGCTTTCCCACAGGCAAGCGCGCCTAGAGCAGATGCTCTAGGCTACCCATACCCTCCTCGGGGTAGAACCAAGGGGCATACTGTCCACTGTGGTTTCTGGAGTCGCCATGACAACTAAACGCCCTTGGAGTGCCGATCAAGGGCTTTATTTGCCAGAGCATCAGCAGTGACATTCTGGTAGCGGGGAATAAAGGCTATGGTAAAGGACTCGAAGTCGGCCAAAAGTTGCTTCACTTGCTGAAATAGGAGTCTCAGATTAGCGTTCCGTACTTTGTAGTTGCCCTGAATTTGTTCTGCCAGCAGCTTTGAATCTGTCCTAATATCTACATGCTCAGCCTTTAATTTCGCCGCCTCCCTTAGACCCATAATCAGGGCTTTATATTCCGCCTGATTATTGGTAGTCTCCCCAATATAGCCAGAAATTTTTGCCTTAGTTATGCCTTTCTCATCTTCTATGACGATGCCTATCCCTGCAGGTCCAGGGTTGCCTCTTGAAGCTCCATCTACATAGATAGTGAGGCAATTCTTTGCCTGGCTCATTTCTAACCTAGGTATAAGATACGACCACAGCTATCGCACTGCACCAGTTCCCCCATCCTGGCTCGCATCAGCTCGCTCACCGGGAGGGTAATGCGGCATCCCTGACATCTTCCTTGCTCTATTTTGGCTACTGCCTGCCCCTGCTTTCTTGCCCGCAATATTTCATAGAGCTCTAGGTGAACAGGCTCAATCGTAGCTACAAGTTCGCTTCTTTTTCCCTTAGCTATATCTATGGCTGATCCTAATTCTGCTTGCTCTGCTAATAGCTGCTCTCGCCTCTTTTGCCACTCCCCTTCTAACTTCTTCGCCTCAGCAGCTCTCAATGCCACCTCTTTTTGCAGTGCCTCAACCTGGCCCATTATCTCCAGGGTCTTATCTTCCTCCTCCCTTATCTGGCTCTTAAGCTGCTCCACCTGTTGCTGTAGACTCATTAACTCCTTAGGATTTTTCACTGAGCCAGCGTAAAGTTTTTCTTGCAGAGGACCAGCCTTAGCTTGTAAGTCATCGATTACCCATTCTGCTGTTTTCTGTTTCTTTTCTAGCTCAGCCAGGTCTTCTCGCTTTCTCTCCACCTCGGCTTTCGCCTCGGTTAATGCCTCATTATGGCTTAGCTGGTTCTCTAGCTGTGATAGCATTTCAATCTTCTTTTCCAAATCCAGGTCAATCTGCTGCAAATCCGACAGTCGTTTTCCTAAATTCACCACATCTCCTCAATAAGCCTTGAGTTTCTTCCACCGGAGATCGCCCTTTGGTAGTAGCAATGTGATATGGCGAACCTCAATTGAAAAGCCTCCTTCCTTTATATTATAATCCTTTTAGCAGGTAAGGGGAAAAAAGTCGTTTAGTGACCCTTATGTGTTATTATGTGTCATTCTGCCCTTGAACCCTTCGCTATCTGTCATTCTGAGGGAGTGCAGCGACCGAAGAATCTTTTGCTCAGGGTGACAAAATAAATGTCCAAGGGGAAAGCTTTGCTCAGGACCCATAGCTGTGGAGAGTTGACCACAAAGCATATTGGCAAGACAGTAACCCTCGCTGGCTGGGTACATCGCCGCAGGGACCACGGGGGTTTGGTATTTATTGACCTCAGGGATAGAGAGGGCTTAGTCCAGGTGGTGTTTAATCCCGA
Source organism: uncultured Dehalococcoidia bacterium (assembly GCA_964573655.1). Lineage (GTDB taxonomy): Bacteria > Chloroflexota > Dehalococcoidia > UBA2247 > RBG-13-53-26 > CAYWDP01. The sequence continues at coordinate 4,534 of CAZNKW010000065.1, read as the reverse complement.
GGTCTCTGCCACGGGGCATGACCTAGCTGATAAAATACGCAACGAGCATGTCATAAGGGTTTGGGGTGAGATTGCTCGCCGCCCTTCGGGTACTGAGAACCCGAAGATGCCCACCGGAGAAATTGAGCTGATTGCTGCAGGTTGTGAAATCCTCAATCCTTCAAAGAACCCTCCCTTCTATATTAATGAAGAGACTGAGGTGGAGGAGAACCTGAGGTTAAAGTATCGTTATCTGGACCTGCGGCGACAGCGGATGAAGGAGAATATTATCCTTCGTCACCGAGTAACAAAATTCCTCCGTGATTTCCTTGATGCCAGGGGATTTATTGAGATTGAGACCCCCATTTTGATTAAGAGCACCCCTGAGGGAGCCAGGGATTTCCTGGTGCCCAGCCGTCTCCATAGTGGCAAATTTTATGCCCTTCCCCAGTCACCTCAGCAACTTAAGCAATTGCTGATGGTGGCCGGCTTTGAGAAATACTTCCAGATAGCCAGGTGCTTCCGCGATGAGGACTTACGCGCCGACCGCCAGCCTGAGTTCACTCAGCTAGACCTGGAGATGAGCTTCGTCGAAGAAGAGGATATACTCCATCTGCTGGAGGAGATGCTTACCTCCTTGGTAGAAACGGTCAAACCCTCGATGAGGGTGATTAAACCCTTCCCTCGTCTCTCCTATGAGGAAGCGATGGAACGCTACGGGAGTGATAAACCTGACATTCGCTTTGGCTTGGAATTTAGGGACTTAAGTGATATTGCCGCCCGGTCTAGCTTTGCTGTTTTTCGCACCGCTGTGCAGGACGGGGGGAAGGTAAAGGGTATCTGTGCCCCTGGATGTGCCAGATACTCCCGACGCCAGCTTGATGAGCTAGCAGAGCTGGCTAAAGCTTATGGAGCTGAGGGATTGGTAACCCTAGCCTTAAAAGAGGAGACCGCCAGCCTGGCTGTGGACACAGCCAGCTCCGTGGCTGCCAAATTCTTAACTTCTGGGGAAATTGGAAGGATAGCCAGCCGTTCCGAGGCTAAAGGAGGAGACCTTCTCCTCATCGTTGCGGGGAAGCCTGGGGTAGTCAATAAAGTCCTGGGGCAATTAAGGCAGGAGATGGCTCAGCGCCTCGGACTTATTGACCCCAATCTCCTTGCCTTTGCTTTCATTGTTGATTACCCACTGCTGGAGTGGAAGGAAGAGGAGAAGCGCTGGGAGCCGATGCACCATCCCTTTACTGCCCCTAAAGAGGAGGATATCCCGCTGCTAGAGACTGCACCAGAAAAGGTGAGGTCTCGGCATTACGACATCATCTGCAATGGCTATGAGATCTCTAGCGGGAGCATCCGCATTCATAATCGAGAGATGCAAGAGAGGGTATTTCGATTGCTGGGCTATAGTCAGGAGGAAGTAGAACTTCGTTTTGGGCCTTTGCTCGAGGCTTTGGAGTATGGAGCGCCTCCTCATGGTGGCATCGCTCCAGGCATTGATAGGTTGGTGATGCTCCTGGCAGGTGAGCAGAGTATTCGGGAGGTAATACCTTTCCCCAAGAATCAGAGTGCCTATGACATGCTGTTTGACGCCCCTTCGGAGGTGTCAGAGGAACAGCTTAGAGAGCTACACCTTGCCAGACGAGAGGAGCCGTAGATTACAATCTAGAATAGGAAAAAGAGGTGAAGGTATCAAACCAGAGTGTAGAGAATAGCCAGGCGATACTTCATATTGAGGTTGAGCCTCAGGAGATGGAGGAATCGCTAAACAAGGCTTACTATCGCCTGTTGAAAGGAGTTGATATACCCGGCTTCCGCAAGGGGAAAGCGCCTCGACATGTATTGGAGCGCTATGTCGGTAAGGAGGAATTCCAGAGGGAGGCTTTAGAGCATTTGATACCCCAACTCTGCAATCAGGTCATTGAAGAGCAAAAAATGGAGGTCATCGCCCAGCCTCAGATAGAGGTCCTACAGGTTGACCCGGTAATTTTTAAGTCTACCTTCTCCCTTCGACCCAAGGTTGAGCTAGGTGACTATCAGCACATCAGGCTTGCCCCCAAACCTGTCAAAGTGACTAAGAAGGAAATCAATAGTGTTATAGAGCAGCTTCGGGAACGACACGCCGTGTGGTCTCCAGCAGAACACCCGGTATCCTTTGGAGACCTGGTGACTATTGACATAGAGGAAAAGAGGAAAGGTGACCTTACTAACAGCTATCAGGGACGACAATTCCCTGTAATCCAGGATTCACCAATACCCCTGCCAGGTTTTGCAGAGCATTTAGTGGGGATGGAAAAGGGTGAGGAAAGAGAGTTTTCCCTTTCTTATCCCGATGATTATGAATTGAAGGAGCTGGCTGGCAAGCAGTATAGTTTTAAGGTGAAGCTTATGGAGGTTAAGGAGAGGCACCTTCCCGAGTTGAATGACGAGTTTGCTAAGAGCCTGGGGCAGGGTGTGGAAACCCTTGATGCCCTTCGGGACTTAACCGCTACTAGCTTGAAAAATATAGCTGAGGAGAGGGCAAAGAGAGACTTTGAGCAAAAAGTGATCGAGGCAGTGGTGGGTTTGGCTAAGGTCGAATTTCCACCTATTTTAGTGGAGCAGGAGCTCGACCGCCTCCTCAGTGAGAGGGATATGCTGTTTAAGAGACAAGGGGGGCTGGAAAGCTATCTCAAAAGCCTTAACAAGACTGAAGCGGAGGTGAGGGAGGAGCTTCGTCCTAGAGCC
>CAZNKW010000065.1:0-1734 GCA_964573655.1 uncultured Dehalococcoidia bacterium | reverse complement strand
GTAATTCCTATGGTGATTGAGTCTGGAGCTAGGGGTGAGCGTGCCTTCGACATATACTCGCTGCTATTAAGAGAGCGTATCGTCTTCTTAGGGATGCCCATCACTGACCAGGTAGCTAACCTTGTCATTGCCCAGCTCCTATATTTGGAGCGAGAAGATGCTGATAAAGACATAAACCTCTACATTAATTGTCCCGGCGGCATAATTAGTGCTGGTCTGGCTGTTTATGACACTATACAGCTTGTTAAACCTGATGTCTCTACTATCTGCGTTGGCCTGGCAGCTAGCATGGGCACTATTCTCCTGGCCGCTGGAACTAAAGGGAAACGCTTCGCCCTCCCCAACGCCACTATCCACATGCATCAGGCAGTAGGTGGTGCTCAAGGTCAGGCAGCAGATATAGAAATTGCGGCTAAGGAGATTATGCGCCTGCAGGACATGATTCGCCATATACTAGCCAAGCACACCGGGCAGTCAATGGAGAAAATTGCCCACGATACTGACCGCGACTTCTATCTCAGCCCTGAGCAAGCAATAGAATATGGCATTATAGACGAAATTTTGACCAGACCGCCCAAGTAAGGATTCTTCTATAGCTGCTGACCAAAGGTTGTAGAGTATTTCTGGGATAATTCGGCTAAAGAGGGAAGCCCCTCTCGGGCACCCCTCTGACCAATGCAGAAGCGAGCCATAATATCACCCAGCAATCCACATTGGTGTATGTCCTTTCCTTTTAGGAATCCATAAAGAAACCCGGCAGCAAAAGCATCACCAGCACCGGTGGTATCTGCAATGGGCTCGGCTGGCTTTACTCTCGATTCAATCAGGTATTCTCCTTCGCTAGAAAGTATGTGAGCTACTAAGGCGGCTCTATCTGCCTTCGTAGCTAATTTGGTCTTGGCGTTTCCCAAAGTAGTCACCACTATATGACAGCCCTGCTCCAGGCACTTTTTTGCCCCGGCGGCGAAATCCTCTCCTGTTAGCTGCTTCATCTCGCTTCGATTGACAAATAGGAGGTAGGTTTTATTCAACAGCGGGGCGAGTTTTGGCATCCCTTTAGCGGTGTATATGGAGCCAGGGGCAAAGCTAACCTTGACTGAGGGGTTGATTTGGGCTATTACTTGCTTCTGCAGCTCAAACTGTGACTCATCAACAAGAGAAGAAAGGTGAACTATCTTTGCTTGGTTTATGTACTCTAAATCTATGTCCTCTGCCTCTAACGAGCTGTTGGCACCGGGCATGACATAAAGAGAGCGCCTGCCCTGATTATCACTGAGGCATAAAGCTGAGCCTGTTTTCGCCCCCTTTTTGACCTTGATTTGGCTCACATCAACACCCGCCTTAGCTAAATCCTCTACTAGCATCCTTCCCATCTCGTCGTCGCCCACAGCACCGGCAAAGCCAGTTCTTACCCCAAGCTTCGCCAGTCCATAGATGGTGTTAGCGGCTGACCCCCCTGGATAGAGGCTGAACCCCTCCACCGCAGCCTCGCCATCAACGAGGATGCGTTCCACACGATACAATTGGTCCATATTCATTGCCCCTATCCCGACAACTTCAATGGAGTTCATGGCTCCTCCTCTTTCCTCCAAGGGTGTTTAATGTCACTGTGAGGATCCCGACTTGTCGGGGGACGAAGCAACCTGTAGGATACCCACGAGATTGCTTCGCTCTGCTCGCAATGACACCGTAGGTCACAAGTCTTTTATCCGATTATAGACGAGGGATAGTAAG
>CAZNKW010000064.1:5199-6575 GCA_964573655.1 uncultured Dehalococcoidia bacterium | reverse complement strand
GTCCTTTGAACATGTACCCACGGATCAAGGCTCCCTTTGGTCGCTTGCCCTTTTGCCGGGGCATAAGCAAGGGAGCAATCACCAGATACGAGCGCCAATAGGCTCTTGCACTGGCAAGCCACTGTCAGGTCCCCTTGCCCCCCTTGCCAAATGCTTCAAAGCCCAGGCAGCGGTCAACTTCATTACCCTATCTTTATGTCTATCCACGTGTCCGGCATGTCCATTGCCAGGTATGATGTAGAGTTCTTTTTCACAGGTCAGGGCATCATAAAGCAGTCTTGCTGTCTGGGGCGGGTCAAGCTGGTCATCCCCTCCGTGCAAAACCAGAGTTGGTACCGTAATTCTATTCACCCGTTTGATGGTGTCTACAAAGATGATCTGAGCTGCGCCAGGAAAGGGAAAGGAAGAGTAAGCTTCAATGGAACGCCAATCGCTCAGAATTCTGCGGTTGATTTCCGGATCTGAAGCAACTGGCCTTCGCTGAACCATCTTCGCCAGCGAAAGACGCAAGTCCTGTTTCGTCAGCATCCTTTTAATTCCCCCCAAGGTGATCAGAATTCGACATACCAGGGTCTCCGGGAAACTCAGAACGCTTCTGACCGTTGCATCCAGGGTAATGAGGGCTCTTAGCCTAGGCTCTACTAAGGCGGCCTCCAGAACAGCCGTTCCGCCCGAAGAAAACCCAAAGGCACCAATCCTATGCTCATCAACTTCAGGATGGTTCTCCAGAAAAGCAATGGCTGCCCGAATATCGGCCACCCACCATCGCATGTCCACATGAAATCGCTCGCCTTCGCTTTGGCCATGTCCATGCATATCAAGGGCTAAAGCAGCAACGCCTTTTTCTACCAAGAAATGACAGAGCTCAAAATAGTTCTCTTTGAACTCCATCGCACCGTGGCAGATAATTAGGGCAGGAGACGGACTGTCCCACGCAGGCAGAAAGAGAACGCCTCTGACTGTGTCTCCATCAGAGCAAAAACTCACGGTTTCTTCATAAGCCCTCATACTCGCCTCAACTATGAGCTTGCAATAGCACCCTGGGACCCTGTTCAACCCTAGACGATCCTTCTAAGCATATGGTGTTACTTCTAGTACGCCTTTGGTAAGGCTAATTGGGCTAGTGTGATGGGATAAATAGGGTCGATTTGGTGAGCCTAATGGCCATCAGGGGAAGGGGGCAGCTGAACTACAGCGTGGACAGCGCTGGCACGGGGATTTGCCAGGCTTGAGCAGCTAGACAAGGGTAGAGCAGAGTCTAATTCTGTAAAGGATAAGGTGTCCCACAAGTGTATGAATCAGGGTGTCTCGTAACAGTTGCTGGCGTCAACCACCAGAAATCACAGTGCAACAGGCACTCCAGTGCAACGCAGCCA
>CAZNKW010000064.1:2691-5099 GCA_964573655.1 uncultured Dehalococcoidia bacterium | reverse complement strand
ATAAAACCTGGCAGCCTTTTAGCCTTGCCCTATGAGGTGATCACTGGTGGGCTCGGCTGGATTCGAACCAACGACCAACCGGTTATGAGCCGGCCGCTCTGCCTCTGAGCTACGAGCCCCTAGGGTGGGTGGCCCCACAAGGTGAATTATATCAGCCACCTCTTCACCAAGCAAGCTTGGCATTGCACTTAGGAATTCTTTATGTCAACTAACCCCAGGAAGACTTTACAGGTTGTCTAAAAACCTCATACCGGGTAGGTTGCCCGACGTCGGGCAACCTACCCACTTTCATGTGGCAATGCTTGAGACCCTGACCTGAAGGATGGGGGTCTCCGTGAGAAATAGTGATCAAGATGCCTTAAGGATGTGGCTAGCCAAAATTGGTCAAGTCAGAGCAGCCCTTTATACCAGTTGAGTATGTCACTTCCCCAGAGTAAGGTAACCATGGCTGCCAAGGAGAGGAAGGGACCGTAGGGTATTGCTTCACCGGGGCGGCGCTTCTTGGTTGCCAGCAGTATCACTCCCACCACCCCGCCCAGTATGGCTCCTATAAGCAGAGCCACCAGCACTAAAGGGTAGCCAGCGGCGAGGCCAATAAGGGCAGCTAGCTTGACATCCCCCCAGCCCATCCCCCCGCGGGATATGACCACTAACAACAAGAATAGGACTAAGCCGATGCCACCGCCGAGAGCAGCGTTGGCCACACCGGAAAAGGGCCAGCTCCCCAGCCAGGGTTGGGGCTGGAAGGCAGCAATAAGCAAGGCAGCCACCATGCTGGGATAGACTACCTTATTTAATATCAGCTCCTGCTCCCAGTCGACCACGAAGATAAGGATGAACAGGCTGGCGTAGAAAGCCAGGAGTCCCAACTCTGAGGTGAGTCCATAGCACTGGTAGAGGAAGGCGAAGATGACCCCAGTAGCCAGCTCCACCCAGAAGATGCGCCCAGGTATAACAGCCTGGCAATAGCGACAGTGGCCCTGCAGGCTGAGGTAGCTGAATAAAGGTATCAGGTCGGCTACCGCCAGGCGATGATGGCACGACTCACATTGGGAGGGAGGATTGAGGATTGACCGCCCGCGGGGCAAACGATCAATGCACACATTGAGGAAACTACCCACCGCCACGCCGAGCAAGGCAAAGACTAGAGTGTAAACCGCTTCCACAGTGTTAATTGTGGCTGTTGACAAAGCCGTTGTCAATCGGGCCGTAAGGGAGTACGTTTAACAATGTAGTGCGGGTCTTTAGACCCGCCTGGAAGCAGACCTAAAGGTCTGCACTACAAAAACTTTTTGTGGGTAGGTTGCCCGACGTCGGGCAACCTACCCAATATGAGGTTCTTAGAAAGCCTTTTGTATCGTTTTAGCACACCAAAGGGCTCGACATAGGATTTTGTACTATCACTATACTATGAAGGTATATCCCTACAGATATAAATGCACCGCACACCTCTATTGACTTTCCACACAGGTGTGTGCTATATTATCGCCCTATGAATACGATAAAGAGAGTGAGGAGTTGCACTATGAAACACTATAAAGCATTGGGGAGAGGATTAGCTGCCCTCACTATAGGAGTCTTACTACTGGGTGCCATAGCACCCTTTTTTAGCAGCTATCAAGCCTCAGCCGCGGGCATCACCTGGCATACCGAGACGGTGGACAGCAGCGGTAATGCGGGCTACTATACCTCCCTGGCCTTTGACTCCAATGGTAACCCGGCCATAAGTTATTTCGATTATGCCCAGGCTGACCTGAAGTATGCCCGCTGGGACGCCACGAAGGGAAAATGGGTAGGACTGAGCGATCGCGATAAGCCAGACACAGTGGATAGCACCGGGCAGGTGGGTCTCTATACCTCCCTGGCCTTTGACCCCAAGGACAAGAACCCCAGCATCAGCTACTACGATGCCACCAATTATGAACTGGAGTATGCCCACTGGAATGGCTCAACCTGGTTTAAGCAGACAGTTGACACTGATGGTAATGTAGGCAGCTATACCTCACTGGCTTTCGACCCCAAGGATAACTTCCCCAGCATCAGCTACTACGATGCCACCAACGGTGACCTGAAGTATGCCCACTGGAATGGCTCAAGCTGGGTTAAGCAACCACCAGTGGACGCTGCCGGTAATGTAGGCAGCTATACCTCCCTGGCTTTCGACTCCAACAAGAGCCCTGCCATCAGTTATTACGATGTGACAAATGGTGATCTAAAGTTGGCCTGGGACCGCAACAAGAATGGGAACTTCTCCGATGCCGGGGAAATCGTCACCGTGGATGGCGCTGGGGCAGATGTGGGTCGATATACCGCTCTGGCTTTTGATGCTATGGGGTACCCAGCCATAAGCTACTATGATGCCACCAATAAAGGCCTGAAGTTTGCTCACTGGAATGGCTCAAAATGGG
>CAZNKW010000064.1:0-2591 GCA_964573655.1 uncultured Dehalococcoidia bacterium | reverse complement strand
GGCTCAAAATGGGATATAGAACCGGTGGATGCCGGTGGTCAGTACTCCTCTCTGGCTTTCGACCCGGCAGGCTACCCCAATATCAGCTACTACGATGAAGCCAATCATACTCTGAAGTACGCCCATCAGAAAGGCTCATCCTGGGTTATAGAGACAGTGGACGCTGGTGGCAGTGTGGGCACCCATACCTCTTTAGATTTTGACAGCAAAGGAAATCCCTGGATCAGCTATTATGACCAAACCAATGGCTATCTCAAATGTGCCACCACAGCATCGAGACCCACTTCCCCTCCCTATCAGCCGGAGAATATCTCACCCGCCGACGGGGCTATTGATATCATCCTCACCCCCACCCTGCAGTCCTCCGACTTCTCCGACCCTGATACTGGCGACAGCCACTACGCCTCCCAGTGGCAGATAACCATCGCCTCAGAAGACTACACCGTCCCAGCAAAGATCTATGATAGCGAGATTGACACCTTCAATCTGGTAGGGATCACCATACCTTCAGGAACCCTAAGCATCGATACTCCCTACTACTGGCGCGTGAGGCACCAAGACAGCTACGGCAACTGGTCAGACTGGTCTGAAGAGACCTCCTTCACCACTGCACTAATGCAGCCTCCAGCCACGCCGAGCAATATCTCACCCGACGATGAGGCTACCGATATCAGCCTCACCCCTACCCTCGAGTCCTCCGACTTCTCCGACCCTGATGCCGGTGACAGCCATACTGCTTCTTGGTGGCAGATATCCCTTGACCATCAGTTCACCAACATCGTCTATAACAGTGGCAGCGATAACTCTAATCTGATCAGCATCACCATACCCTCAGGAACCCTGAGCTATGACACTACCTATTACTGGCGGGTCAAACACCAGGATAGCTACGGCAACTGGTCAGCCTGGTCTGAAGAGACCTCTTTCACCACGGTGGCTTCCGGAGCGCCCGCTCAGCCCAGCAATATCTCACCAGCCGATGGGGTGACCGATATCAGCCTGACCCCCATCCTTCATTCCTCTGTCTTCTCCGACCCTGATGCCGGTGATACCCAGGCTGCCTCCCGGTGGCAGATTAGGACCAGCACCGGGAGCTACTCCAGCCCCCTCCTTGACAGCGGCATTGATACCGCTAACCTGGCACAGTTTTCCATACCCTTGGGACTCCTCAGCTATGAAGCCACCTACTACTGGCAGGTGAAATACCAAGATAGCTATGGCAACTGGTCAGACTGGTCCGAAGAGACCTCTTTTACCACGGTCACCACCTCACCTCCCAACCTGCCCCTTAACACTTCCCCAGCAGAGGGGGCCACTGAGGTTGGCCTGACCCCCACCCTTCAGTCCTCCGCCTTCTCCGACCCTGATGTGGTGGATAGCCAGGCTGCCTCCCAGTGGCAGGTTAAAACCAGCACCGGGAGCTACTCCGACCCTGTCTTTGACAGCGAGACTGATACTGCCAACCTGACTGCAATCGTCCTTCCTTCAGATAAGTTAGACCCTAACACTACCTACTACTGGCACGTCAGGCATCAAGATAGCTACGGCAACTGGTCAGGCTGGTCAGTAGAGACTTTCTTCAGCACTATCACCATGCCAGCGCCAGAAGCCGCCTTCTCTATCAGCGCCGCGGAAGTCGAATTAGGGCAGTCTATAACCTTCACCGACCTCTCAGAAGGAGCCACCTCCTGGATATGGGACCTGGGCGATGACACCACCGAGGAATGGACCACCCTTTGGCCTCATGATCCGGAAGTAGAAAACCGCCCCCGAGATGGCCAGTTTTCCCATACCTATGCCGCTGCGAAGACTTACACTGTCTCTTTGACGGTATTGAACCTGGCGGGTAGTGATACTCAGACCACCGATATCACTGTTTACACCACTCCGCAGGCTGATTTTTCCGCCGCCCCGGCTCAACCTGAAGAAGGGCAAACCGTAATCTTCACCGACCTCTCCAAAGGAGCCGACTCCTGGAGATGGGACTTCGGCGATGGTGCCCCCAAGAGATGGGACATTGATACCAGACCAGCGGATGGCAAGATCACCCATGCCTATGATACGGCAGGAACGTACACCGTTTCCCTAGAGATAAGCGGGCCCAGGGGAAGCGATACCCAGACCAAGACCATCACGGTACTGGCACCACCGGCTGAAGGATTCAAGTTCCGCCTCTGGATGATAGGCGCTATTATCGGAGGGATCCTGGTTATCGCCGGGGTGGCCTACCTGGTTTGGAGGCGGCAAACCGAAGCCAGCTAAGACCCCTATTGACACCGATGAACACCAAGGCTTGACACCAACGGATATCAGTAAACGACCCCAAAAGTGCTTGTCAAGCTTCAGGAAAAGACCTAGACTTCTTTCCTAGAGATGAAGACACCAATCCTGTGCAGCGCGAAGGGGACTATTCACTAGTGAGCGTCATCTTAGGTGGTCTGAGAAGAAATAATTTGCACGTTTGGAACGATCGATGTACAATTATAGATATGACTTTCCACAAAATCTCAGAAATTCTAAAGGAAAGGAGGTGAGTAGATGAAAAGCCTGATAAGGAAGATGGCCAAGGGTCAAGGTGGTTTCACCCTAGT
>CAZNKW010000063.1:0-6594 GCA_964573655.1 uncultured Dehalococcoidia bacterium | reverse complement strand
ATTGTCGGCAGAATTATGGAGAACAAGGCGTTTAATTTATAGAGCCTGGTAATATACTGCCCTGGAGGGCCCAAGGGCTAGTTCTTTCAATGCTGACTTTCACCAGTTGTCCGAGGAGGTTGGTGCTGTCGGTAAAGAATACTAACTTGTCTCCTCTAGTGCGACCTTGCCATTTGGCCTTCTTTTCCCCCTCTACCAGGACCTCCACCGTTTTACCCAAGAAACTGTCGTTGATTTCAGCGGCGATACATTGTTGCAGAGCTTCAGCCTTGGTGCGCCGAAGCTCTTTCTCCTCAGGAGGGACGTTGTCCTCAAGCCTTCTGGCAGCAATAGTGCTTGGTCGAGGTGAGTAGGCAGCTATGTGAACCCTGTCGAACCTGATCTGACGCAGTAGGTCTAGGGTTCTTTCAAACTGCTCTTTTGTTTCACCAGGAAAGCCGACAATGACATCAGTGCTCAGGGCAACACCGGGAATGGTGGAGCGTATCTGCTTCACCAAGCCCTGGTACTGCTCCACGGTGTAGCCCCGCCTCATGGCCCTCAAAATTTCATTGTCACCGGCTTGAATTGGCAGGCTGATATGCTCGCAGACCTTTTCCAGTTCAGCTACCGCTTGTATCAGCTTCTGGCTCATATCCTTTGGATGATTGGTCAGGAAGCGTATTCGTAGAAGTCCCTCGATTTTATTTAGCTCTGCCAGTAAATCAGCCAAGTCAGGTCGGGAAGCTAGGTCGTGCCCGTAGGAATCGACACTCTGTCCCAGTAAGGTGACCTCCTTCACCCCCTGCTGAACAAGGGATTGGACTTGGCAGCAAATGTCCTCTAAATCTCGACTCCTCTCCCTTCCCCGACGATAGGGCACAATGCAGTAGGAGCAAAAGCTGTTGCATCCCTGTATGATGGGGATGAAGGCACTCACCGGTGGGTGAGGGGGGAGGAAAAAGGTTTTTTTATCCGGGCAGGGTAGCCCCTGGCTCTCCGCCCATTGGAAGAGGATTTCCCATTGCTGTGGTCGGAAAAAGAGGTCAACCCAGGGAAAGCACTTTTTCAGCTCATCGGCTTTAGAATCCACTAGGCAGCCAGTGAGAGCAATGGCGGCATGGGGGGATTTCTCCTTTAGCCTCTTGAGGGAGCTGAGCTTGTTAATCACCTTATCCTCAGCGCTCTGTCGCACTACGCAGCTATTGAGCAAAATGAAGTTAGCCTTCTCAGCAATGGTTGTGGGGGAGTAACCAGCTTGCTCCAAATAGGCAGCGATGAACTCTGAGTCAGCCTTATTCATCTGACAGCCGATGGTCCAGATATAGAACTTAGCCATGCGAAACAATCTCGGTTGAAATTATCGTGCCCTTCTTAAGGGGAGGGAAGAACCGCCTCTAACCCTTACTAGGCAAGGGCAATAGAGAACCATCAGGGTGAAAAACAAATCCTTAAGCTAGTTAAAGCACCGGCTTGAATGTCAAGAATGGTAATCACACCTCTTTTCGCCAAGGGAGTCCAAAGCAAGCCCTGCTTAGTGAATATGGCGGAGGGAGTGGGATTTGAACCCACGACCCCAGTTTCCCAGGGTAAGCGCTTAGCAGGCGCCCGCACTAGACCACTATGCGATCCCTCCTCAACCGTTGTAGTTAGCTCCTCGGGGTGCCATCCTCGATTTCAAGAGCCTTCTTTACTATAACACGAAATTACTTCTTCTTCAAGAGTGGGTCACCTGGCGATTACCCACTTTGCGCAAAACCAATCATCCGTCGTGACGGGAGTCACGACGCTACAGCTCTCAGGAGACCCCGTCCTTCAGGGCGGGGTCTGTCACATAGCGAAGCGGCCAATGGTGGCATTCATGCCGCCTACCCCACTTGCGGGCTAAAACCCGCGGTTGGCATCTAGCACAGGTGAGACTCCCCGGCCCGAGGGCCGGGGTCTCAAGTGCTTGCCTGTGGGAAAGCCTTCTTTCAGGCTTGATAAGAAAGCTTGGTTCTACTCCGAGGAGGGTATAGGTAGCTCGAAGAGTCTTGTCGACCTACCCGAGATGTGGGAGGGGCTGCAGGTGCCCGCCCGGCGCTAATCCACGGATTATGGTCACTGGATAAAGAGGCAAGTTCTTGGGCATCCTCTTGACCTATTCGCTGAAGCTGTAGAAGGCCATCGGCCTGTAGCTGGTAATATGTCCTTGTAGTAGCGGCGACACTCGTGGCTAAGTTTCTATTATTTTAACTCTATCGGGCGCGGATTTACCCGACATTTCTCTGCCGTGACAATAGCCTCAATCTGAGATACGGTGGAGTCCAGTTCACCCTGACGATTCACGACTACATAGTCGAAGAGGGGCAAGCTGCTCAGCTCCTCAGTAACCTTCTTTATTCGTAATTTCAGCTCGGGTTCGGACTCGGTTTGGCGTTGCCTTAGGCGCTCTTCGTATTCCTTTATAGAAGGAGGGGCAAGGAAGATAAGCACTGCCCCAGGTAGGAGGTTCTTGATAGTAGCTGCCCCTTGAACATCTACCTTCACTATCACGTCTTTTCTTTTCTCTAGTGCTGACTTCACCTGTTGCTTAGGAACCCCGTACCAATGCCCGTAGACCTGTGCCCATTCTAGTAGCTCCGCTTGTTGCATCATCTCTTGGAACTCTGCTTCCGAGCGAAAATAATAATCTACCTTGTCCTTCTCTCCTGCTCGCTTAGGGCGAGTAGTGGCTGTCACCACATAGTGTAGGGGGAAGCCTAATTCCTTCATTCTATTTAGCACCGTGTCTTTTCCTGCACCAGAGGGACCAGAGAGGACGATAAGTAACCCTGACCGTTTACTCTGTTTGATCCTTCTCCTCACTCTGTTCCCTCGACTCAGGCTTACGAGTGGCCCTTACTCTACTGTCAATGGTTTCAGGTGCGATAGCAGCCAGAATAATGTGTCCGCTATCCATGATAAGGATAGCTTTTGTCCTTCGACCGTTGGTCACATCAATCACTAAGCCCTTGTTTTTCGCTTCCTGGGCAAGACGCTTGGCAGGTGCCGAGTTGGGGGAAACCACAGCTATAACCTTATCTATCGCTACCAGGTTACTGAAACCAAGGTGGATTAACTCTGTATCCATTTGTTTATCCTCCTTTGGTGTGGTTAATTTGCTTTAATCCTTTCCACATCCTGCCAGAAAGCAGGGTAGGAGAACCCTACTGCTTCAGCGTCCTCAACTAGAGTTTCGCCTTCAGCAATTAACCCCGCTACTCCAAGAGCCATAGCCAAGCGATGGTCAGAGTGGCTGGAGCATTTTGCCCCATGCAACTTCGCCCCTCCGTAGATAACCATGCCATCGGGCATCTCCTTCATGGTGGCCCCTAATTTGGAGAGCTCTTTCACTAAGTTACTAATTCTATCTGTTTCCTTTACTCGTAGCTCGGCTGCCTCTTTAATAATAGTAACGCCCCTGGCAACACAAGCTGCTACTGCAATCACCGGAATCTCATCGATCAGCTGTGGAATAAGCTCACCACTTATTTCGATTCCAGCTAGCTCACTGGATTCAATTGATAGGTCAGCCAGAGGCTCACCCCTTGCCCAGCGCTGATTCTCTATTTTAATCTTTGCCCCCATTTTCAGCAAGACCTCAATAACTCCCATCCTGGTTGAATTAACGCCGGTATCTTTGACCCTGATTTTTGCATCAGGGTGGATTGCTCCTATCACCAACCAATAAGCAGCAGAGCTTATATCGCCAGGGATGTGCAGGTCAACCGGGTTTAGGGGGGTAATCGGAGGGGTGAGAGAAATGGTGACGCCATTCACTTTTAGTGGTACCCCCATGGTTTGAAGTAACCGCTCAGTATGGTCGCGGGATTTTGATGGTTCCTGGATAATGGTTTCCCCCTCGGCAAAAAGGGCAGCAATTAATATGGCCGACTTGAGTTGGGCGCTGGGAACGGGGAGAGGATAAGTTATGCCATGAAGCTCCCCTCCTTTGATGGCCAGAGGTGCTAAGGAGTCTTCCCCTCTGCCCCATATTTTGGCTCCCATTAAGTGAAGGGGTGAAATCAGACGACCCATAGGGCGGGAGCGAAGGGAGTTGTCACCGGTGATGATAGAGAGGAAAGGCTGGGCCGCCAGTAGTCCAGTCAATAGACGCATAGTAGTAGCGCTATTTCCAGCGTTAAGCACATCCTCAGCTTCACGCAGACCTTTCTTACCTACTCCGTCAATCTCAATTGTGGGAGGGGCAGAAGAAGCTTGCTTTATGCTCACTCCCAAGGCTTTCAGGCAGGTTAGGGTGGAGCCACAATCAGCTCCAGGACACAAGTTGCTCAGCCTGGCTCTCCCTTGAGCTATGCTGTTTAAAAGAATAGCTCGGTGAGAAATGGATTTATCACCCGGAGGGGTAATCTCACCTCTTAAGGTGGAACAAGGGCTAATCTTTTTTATCATGTTTCTCCAGCCATGCTTGTCGAGCCTGCCGTGCCTGGATGAAGGCATTCTCTAGCTCTTGGCTATCCTCGGCTATAAGCCGGCGAAACCGGTTTAGCTCTTTAATAAATTCATCAATCCAGTTGAGGACATTTTCTCGGTTAGTGAGGCAGATATCATAGTTCATGCGGGGGTGTTGGGAGGCAAGACGAGTCAGGTCGCGGTAGCCTGTGGCAGCAAAACTGGACATCTTTGCCCAAAAAGGGCTTTGAGTCGTTGTCAGCACTAAAGCAGAGGAAAGGACAAAGGGGAGATGGCTCACCCCAGCCACAAAGTTATCATGCTCTAAGGCGGTAGTGAAGAGGGGATTAGCTCCTATCTCGCTCACCAGGCCAACCACAAGCTGAATCGAAGCAGGGGAAGCATTTTGACCTGGAGTGAGGCAATAAGTGCGGCCTTGAAAGAGGTTAGCCTCGGCTGCCTCGATGCCAGTCAGTTCCTTCCCTGCCATAGGGTGTCCACCGATAAAATTTACTGTTGGTGGCAAGTATTCCTCCGCCCACTGCATAACTTTTACCTTAGTGCTAGCTGTATCAGTCACCGTGCAGCCATGGGGTAGGTGTGGTCCAATTTGGGTCAGGATTTCCTTGATGGCCATTACCGGGGTGGCTAAGATAATCAGGTCTGCCTTGTCAACTGTAGCAGCCATGCTGTCTTTAATTATATCCACCGCCCCCAGCTTTAGTACTCTATTTGCTGCCTCTGGCCTTCGAACATAGCCTACGACTTCTGTTCTCTCTAGCTCTGTTTGCTTTAAAGCTAAGCCTATTGAGCCACCGATTAGCCCCAGCCCGATGATGGCAATACGTTTCGCCATAGGTTACTCTTGTGTTTCCAGTTCAAAAGCTTTGTGCAAAGCGCGGACAGCATCAGCCACCTTGCTCTCATGGATAATACAGGTGACCCTTATTTCTGAGGTAGTGATAAGTTCAATATTGATACCGGCATCATAGAGGGCTCTGAACATTCGAGCGGCGTAACCAGGAGTATTTTGCATCCCTGTGCCGACAATGCTCACCTTGCCCAGCTTGGAATCAGTGACGCATCCTTTAGCCCCGATGGACTTGGCGATTGGCTCCACTATCCGTCTAGCCTTACTCAGGTCACTGCGGGCAACGGTAAAGGTCAAATCAGTGGTTCCCTTGACGCTGGCGTTCTGGACAATGGTATCCACACTGACATTTGCCTCAGCCAGAGGCTCAAAGAGGGCAGTGGCTATGCCAGGTTGATCGGGAACAGCAAGGACGGTGACCTTGGCTACATTGAGGTCATGAGCAACACCTCGAACCTTGTTTCGCACTTCCATGGGAATCCCTCCATGAATAACTGTCCCGGGGCTACTGGTGAAGCTGGAAGCCACCAGTATGGGTATATTATACAACTTTCCTATCTCTACAGCTCGGGGATGCATTACCTTAGCCCCGTAGGTGGCTAGCTCCATCATCTCCTCGTAATCAATTTCCTCTACTTTACGTGCCTGAGGAACAAGGCGGGGGTCAGCGGTATAAACCCCCTCTACATCAGTATAAATGTGGCATATCTCTGCCCCCAGGCTGGCTGCCAGGGCTACTGCGGTAGTATCAGAGCCGCCCCGACCTAAGGTAGTGACGTCCATATCCTCAGTTATTCCTTGAAATCCAGCTACAATGACGATTTTATCCTTTTCTAGCTCCTTAAGGATACGCTGGGGGGTAATGGCACGGATACGAGCCCGGCTATAAGCAGCGTCTGTCTGAATTCCTGCCTGGCTACCACTAAGGCTGATGGCTTTATAGCCCAGGGACTTCACTGCCATAGCCAGCAGGGTGCTGGAGATGATCTCCCCGGTAGAGAGAAGGACGTCTAGCTCTCTTTCATCGGGCTGGTCAGTGACTTGTTGTGCCAGGCTGATTAGCTCATCAGTGGTATCCCCCATAGCTGAGATGACTACTACTACCTGGTCGCCTTTTTCTTTAGCTGCCACTACTCTTCGAGCCACAGCCTTGATTTTCTCAGCGTCGGCGACTGAGCTACCGCCGTACTTTTGCACAATGAGAGCCATTTCCCTTATTTTACCACTTTTAGTGTTTGATGAGTCGTTCCATTAGTTGGTAGCCATTCTTTAGCTGCAAGGTGCTTCTGGCAGCCTCTCGCTCGCTGAAG
>CAZNKW010000062.1:2165-6623 GCA_964573655.1 uncultured Dehalococcoidia bacterium | reverse complement strand
TAGGTGTGGATGTTGGCTCTGTCAATGCCAAACTGGCGCTCATTGACCAGGATACCAGAGCAGTCCGACTTGACACTGAAAAAATAACCTCCAGTCCCAGAGCGGCAGTCGCTTCACTTATTTTGAGGCTGAGCAGGGAGTTCAATCTAGAAGAGACCGCTACTGCTGCTGTATCCGGTTCCGGCAAGACGGTGATACCCAAAGAGCTGAACTGGTCAGAATACAGCAGCTCCTTATCAATTGCTTCAGGGCTTCTTCATTCCTATCCAGAGGCAAAAACCATCCTCCAAATTGGCGGTCAAAGCTCTTTTGTCATAGAGCTGGAAGATGGGCTGAGAAAGCCCTGGAAAGTAGCCTCAAACCCTCTTTGCGCCGCCGGCACAGGAAGGTTCCTGGAGCAACAGGCATACAGGATTGGAATCAGCCTGGCAGATTTTGCTCGCCTTGCCCTAGAGTTTGAAGGCACTCCACCCAGGATAGCCGCCAGGTGTAGCGTTTTTGCCAAGACCGACCTTATCCACCTGCAGCAGAAGGGGGTCCCGCTCGGGGCAATGCTCTATGCCCTCTGCGAAAGCATAGCTCGAATGGTCGCCTCTCTCAAGAAAGGGGTTTTTGAGGAGCCAATTTATTTCGTTGGCGGCGTGGCAGCCAATAGCGCCATACTAAAGTCTCTTAACGAGGTATTGTCAGCCAGAAATGGGCATCCTGTAAAAGTCATTGTCCCCGAAAATTACTTTTACATCGAGGCTTTAGGGTCGGCTCTACTTTCCAGAGAAGCTGGAAGAAACTCCAGAGTGATTGCCCTACCCAAGGCAGAGGCTGAACAACGCTATTTTGAAATGCTGAAGCTTGAGAAAACCCGCCAGCAGGATAGCTGCTGGACAGCCCCAGAAATAGACAAACCCTTTACAGGCTATCTCGGCGTCGATGTCGGCTCCACCAGCACCAAGGCGGTGATAATTGACGAATCCGGCAAAACTGTTATGGCCAAGAATTACCTCATGACAGCCGGAAGACCTATTGAGGCAGTGAAGGAGGTCTTTCGCAACCTGCTCCGAGACATCGAAGATAATGCCAGGATAGCCGGGGTGGGTGTTACCGGCTCAGGTAGGTATTTGGTGGGCAGCTTTATAGGGGCCGATCTGATAAAGAACGAGATTACGGCTCAGACAAGGGCTGCAGCAGAGATAGACCCCGAAGCGGATATTATTGAGGTAGGTGGACAGGATTCGAAGCTGGTTATCAAGCGAAATGCTGTTGTTGTTGATTACCAGATGAATAAGGCATGCGCCGCTGGAACTGGCAGCTTCATCGATGAACTGGCTGAACAACTTGGTATTCATGTTCAAAATGGTGAATTTGCCAATCTGGCCTTCGAGGCGCCCCATACCATTGATTTGGGAACAAGATGCGCCGCCTTTATGGGACAGGCAGTTTCTTTAGCTCAGCAGGAAGGTGTGCCCCTAGAGGTGATAACAGCCAGCTTGGCTAACTCGATTGCCGGGAACTACCTTTCCAAGGTGGTGGAAACAAGGAAACTGGGCCAGAAGGTAATACTCACCGGCGCAGTGTTCTATAACGATGCCGTTGTCTCGGCTTTCCAACAGGCACTTCAAGAAAGGACCACCATCGTCCCAGAACACAAAGAGGTCAGCGGTGCCATAGGTGCAGCGCTCCTGGCAAAGGAGGATATGGGAGTCAAAAGCTCCAAGTTCAAGGGGTTTCAAAAAGTCGTTGACAGCAATTATAAACTTAGCACCTTCACCTGCAAGGTATGCGACAACAACTGCACCATATCACGTCTGGAGATACCTAATGAACCGGCTACCTTCTACGGCAGCAGGTGCGACCTCTTTGACAGCACTATTAGCCGGGAAAGGGTGGAAACCGCTTTCGATGAACGGGAAAAACTATTATTTAAAGAATACACGGAAAGAGAGGGCAAACCTACCGTTGGCATCCCCAGAGCGCTCATAGTATATGATTACGCCCCGTTGCTCATCGGCTTTCTCAACACCCTGGGCGCCAAGGTTGTCCTTTCCAGCAAGACTACCAAGCAAATCATGGAGCAGGCTGTTGAGTTGAGCTATACCGACAGTTGTTTCCCTATCAAGCTGTTGCACGGTCATGCGGCAAGCCTCAATGGGGTCGACTACCTTCTCTATCCCTGCGCCATCCGATTGGGTTTAAAAGAAGGGGACGAGAATCAGAAGTATTCCTGTCCTCTGGTTCAAGCTTCCCCCTTCATCATCCGCCAGGTTCTCGATCTGGGACAACGGCTGTTGATACCGATAATTGACCTCAGCCGGGGCAACTCCGATATGATAAACAATCTAACAAAGGTCGCCACTCAGATGGGATTCAGCCAAAGGCAAGGAAGGATGGCTGCCCTTGCCGGTATCAAAGCCCAACAGGAATTTGAAGCAGCACGAGAGGAACAGGGAAAGAAGCTATTACAACAGATTCACCAAAACAATCAGTTGGGCGTGGTGCTCTTTTCCCGGTCCTATATGTCACAGGATTCAGGGGCAAATCTTGGCATAGCTGAAAAGCTGGCCCAGCTTGGCGTAGTGCCCATACCGCTCGACTTTCTGCCACTCAACTCAATAAACGTCAAACAATACTCAGACCGACCGTACTGGTTCTATGAAAGCAAACACATAGCTGGTGCAGCCATAACAGCAAAAGACCCCTCGCTATATGGGCTGGTATTGACAAACTTTGGCTGCGGTCCAAACTCTTTCATACTCAATATTGTCAGCGATATCATGGGCAGCAAGCCGCTAGGTCAGTTGGAGATTGATGAGCATGCTGCCGAGGCTGGCATTGTTACTCGCCTTGAAGCCTTCGTAGATACCATCAAGGGATTCGCCCGCTCGTCCAAATCGTACCACCTTCCGACCCAGGAGAAGGATATCTATCGGGCAGCACCGACGACTGTCAATACAAAGAAGGTTCTCCTAATACCAAGAATGGCTGCCCATGCTGAGTTACTGGCGGCAGCCATGGAAGCCTTTGGGGTTAAAGCAGTGGTGCTTCCTGAGCCAGATGAAAGAAACCTCCTTTACAGCAATAAGGTAACCTCAGGTAAAGAATGCCTGCCCTATCGGGTAACCCTGGGTGACTTCATGAGGTTCTTTTATGAAGGCAACGATGGTATTGATCCAAAAGAAGTGGAAGGGTTTCTGGCTAGCGCCTTTGGTCCTTGCCGCTTCGGGAAATACGCTGTGGAGCAAATAAGGATACTCAGGGAACTTGGCCTGGATTTTTCAATACGGACCACTGTGTCGAATAATGCCTACCGTGATCTGAACCTGGGTCCAAAGTTCGAGCGCTTGGCTTGGAATGGTATCGTGGCCATGGATTACCTGGAGAGGCTCCTCTGGCGCACCCGTCCTTACGAAAACTCAGCCGGAGCAACGGACAACCTCTTCAACGAATACGTAGCTAGGCTGGCCGACCGTGTTCTCCGGAGAGAAGCTTTCGATGACGTTTTGAGAGAGGCTACCCTCAAGTTCAAAGCCTTAATCGACCCTGACAAACCCAGGAGGCCACTGGTAGGGATTAATGGCGAGATTTTTTTGCGCTCCAATAAATTTAGTAATAATGACCTAGTGAAAGAGTGCGAGAAGGCCGGGCTTGAGGTTATCGTTTCCCCCATTGCAGAATGGATGAAGTACATCACGCACCGGAATATTGAGGATGGTATCAGGGATAGAAAGCTGAAAAAGGTTATAGCCGGTTATTTGAGGCAGCTTTGGCAAAAACGTGTCGAACACTCGGTAGCCGCCAATTTCAAGGGACTGATTGCTGACGAAGAGCCTTCAACAAAGGAGATACTATCGTTCTCGAGTCCATATCTCTCCCCAAAATGTGGCAGTGAGGCAGTGGTAAGCATAGGGGCGGGGATTGATTGGATGGAGAGTCCCCAGTTTGCCGGTGTGATATCCGTCATGCCCCATGGCTGCATGCCGGGAGGCATTGTAGCAGCCATGTCCGATGAGTTCAGCACCATGTACGGGAAGCCCTGGATTAACCTCACCTACGACGGATTTTTAGAGACCAACAATCTGATAAAGATTAACAACTTCGCCGAAGTCCTCCGGTTCTGCAGAATGTAGGGGTACGGTGCGCCGTGACCCTACGGGACGGGGGAAAATGATACACCACCCAGACAAATATCACCGCCAATCCATCCGATTAAAGGATTATGATTACACCCAGGCGGGGGCGTATTTTGTAACCATATGCACCCACAAGCGGGAATGTGTTTTGGGGGATGTAGTCAATGGTGAAATGCAGTTGAATGAATTAGGACAGGTAGTCGAAATTGAGTGGTTGAAAACGGCCGAAATTCGGGACAATGTGGAATTAGATGCCTTCGTTATCATGCCTAATCATATCCACGGTATTATCGTTATCATAGAATCATGTGTAGGGGCGACCGGCCGGTCGCCC
>CAZNKW010000062.1:0-2065 GCA_964573655.1 uncultured Dehalococcoidia bacterium | reverse complement strand
TGGCAGCGAAATTATTACGAGCATGTAATACGGAATGAAGACGATTTAAATGAAATAAGGGAGTACATCCTAAACAATCCCCTGAGATGGGAATTGGATAGTGAGAATCCCAAAAACATGAAACGAAGGGGCTTGATATAGTGCCAAACAAGCCTTCCACCAATGTCCAGAGGTTATGGAATTGGCGATTCTTAGTGGGGGAGACTCAGCTATAGTTGGATAACACGGGCTTGGGCTTTACCTGAGTCAATGTCGAGTATGCCGATGGTGCCTAGGCCACAGCGGTAGTTGAGAAACGTAGGACTACCGGGATTTACAAACAGGACACCACTTTGATGCTGCACGATGGTGCAATGTTCATGGCCGAAAACAACGATGTCAGGAGCATCAGATCCTCTTTGTCCAAGGGAGCCCCTGGCTCGCCATGAGGCGACTGGATAGGGGTAGGGCATATAGTGAATAAGCCACAGTGTTTGCCCCTCAAGCTTCAGAACATGTTTCCACTTCACACGCTTGTCTGTTAGTATATCTCCAGAGTCATCATCACCCTTAGCCGCCAGCACAGGTGCAATACGCTCCAGTTCGTCTAACACAGACGAGGTGTAGATATCGCCAGCGTGCAGAATAAGGTCAACGTCTTGAAAATCCTTCGCTATCTGAGGAGGCAGTGCTGGCGCCACTTCAGGCATGTGTGTATCGGATATCAGCCCAATGCGCATTTTCTCAGTGGGATGAAGAACCTCGCTCATAAGGGAAAGCGCTCAGCAGCCCAGCAATGCTCTTGGCATCACAAATCTTGCCTGAAGCAATAAGGTGGCGAATATCAGCCAGAGGCGCCCGAACTAGCTCAATATCCTCAGTATCCTCAGCCTGGAGGGGATTAAAGGCAAGCTCAGTAGCGAGGTAGAGATACAAGTATTCTGTACAATAGCCTGGGGCAGAATAAAAGCCCCTCAGCTTTTTAAGCTGATGAGGAAAATAACCCGTCTCCTCCTGCAATTCGCGGCGCACCGCTTGCTCAGCGCTTTCATCAGGGTGAATGCCCCCAGCGGGAATCTCCAGAAGCTCCTCACCGACTGCGTGGCGAAACTGGCGAACCAAGAGAACATTACCCCCAGCATCAAGGGCTACAATAGCTACACAGTCATCATGTTCTACCACCTCTCGAGTGGTCTCCCTGCCACTCGGCTTGACTACCTTGTCTACCCGCAGCTTTACGGCTCGCCCTTGGTATACTTGCTGGCTGCTTAGTAATCGTTCTCTCCCCAAAATGCCTCCTTAATAGGATAAGGCTATCTAATTTTGATTTTAGCCTCAATTTTAGGTATCTTGGAAGCCCTTCACCCCCCAAATTCTTGTAGTTGCCTGATTATCAGGCAAGGTAGCCCCCCGATATATCGGGGGCAACTACATTTTTAAACAGCCTCGTAAGTACGGTAGATTAAAGCCACCTCATCACAGTTAGGGAATTTAGGGCAACGGTAGCATTCAGCCCAAATCTTGCGGGGGAGCTCCTGCTTATCAACCTGGCAAAAACCGAGCTTCTCGAAGAAAGCTGGCTTGTCAGTGAGACAAAAAACCTGGGGAATACCCAGCTCCTTTGCTTCCCCGAGGCACGCCTCAACAAGGCTCGTCCCTATCCTTTGATTCTGGCTATTCTCACTTACCGCTACACCCCTGATCTCAGCCAAATCAGACCAATATATATGGAGAGAGGCACAAGCAGTTACCTTATCCCCTTCTCTAACTACAAAAAAATCTCTTATATTCTCATAAATCTCGCTCAAAGCACGAGGCAACATCTCTCCCTTCTCAGCAAAGTTGTTGACCAGCTTATGTATCTGGGTGGCATCACCGATTTTAGCTTTTTCTACCTTCAACCATTTCTCCATTAATCCACCCTCTAACTTCTTCCTTTTAGCCTCTGCTCCAGAGTGCTGTAAAAGAAAGTGGGGGGATGAATTCTTAGAAAGCGAGCTAAATGGGGGCTGCGCTTCGCGGTGACCTTATCCCCATCCTGTAGTCCAAATTCTATCTGACCATCAATGCTGAGCATAGCCTGGTG
>CAZNKW010000061.1:0-6687 GCA_964573655.1 uncultured Dehalococcoidia bacterium | reverse complement strand
GTCTATAGACCGAGCTGCCTTCTTACCCGCTGCTATGGCATCAATCACAGAAGCTGGTCCAGTAACTGCGTCACCTCCGGCAAATACCCCATTAACGTTAGTCGCCCCAGTCTTAGGGTCAATTTCTATTGTGCCTCCCTTAGAGAGCGAGAGCCCAAGCTCCTTAACGAATCCTGTTTCCGGAGTCTGGCCAAGGGCAGCAATCACTGTATCCACTGGAGAAATAAACTCAGAGCCCTTGATAGGAATAGGTCGAGGACGACCACTCGCATCTGGCTCCCCGAGCTTCATTCTTATACACTCCATCTTGGTGAGTCTTCCATTCTCGGAGAAGAAACGGGTTGGGGCAGCCAGGAACTCAATCCTTATCCCCTCCTCCCTTAGCGCTGCCACTTCCTCCGCAGACGCTGGCATCTCAGCATGGGAACGACGATACACAATGGTCACTTCCTCGGCGCCGAGGCGCTTGGCGGTTCGCGCGCAGTCAACTGCCGTATTCCCGCCACCAATAACTGCCGTTTTCTTACCTACCTCTACCTTCTCCCCAAGATTTACGGCTCGCAAGAACCCTATCCCATCCATCACCCCGGGAAGAGACTCTCCCTCTACCTTGAGTCTCATCCCACTGTGAGCTCCAACGGCAATAAAAAGCGCATCGTAGTCTTTCCTTATTTCTTGTAGGCTAATATCTCTGCCAACCTGAACTCCAGTCCTTATATCCACACCAAGCTTCTGAATGTAATCTATCTCTTTCCGTAAAATGACCTTGGGTAGGCGGTATTCAGGGATACCGACACGAAGCATGCCTCCCGGTTGGGGAAGGGCTTCAAAGATAGTTACCTGGTGCCCTTTTAGGGCAAGGTCGTTTGCCGCGGTAAGGCCAGCCGGTCCCGAACCGACAATGGCTACCTTCTTATCCGTTTTGGTGATAGTTGGAACTTCAAGTTGCTCAATATTCACTTGATCGGCGGCAAACCTTTTAAGGTCGCGGATAGCCATGGGCTCATCCATTTGACCTCGATTACAGGCTTCCTCACAAGGAGCGTAGCATACCCGACCGCAGGTCGCCGGGAGGGGATTTGTATCCCTTATGAGCTCATAAGCCGCTTGAAACTCCCCCTCAGCAATAAGCTTAATGTAGCCCAGCACGTTAGTATGAACGGGACAGGCATCCTTACAGGCTGCTTTACACGGACGCTCTTCTCTCTTGTCAATGGTGTATCTCTTAGGGACAGCCTGAAGGAAGGGGATAAAAATAGCCTTTCTTTTCCCAAGCCCATGGTCAAACTCCTTTGGCAGGATAACCGGGCATCCCTCCTCACAGAGACCACAGCCGTTACATTTACTCCAGTCGACAAAAGTCGACCGCTTCCTTATCTTGACTTTAAAGTTGCCAATCTCTCCGGAGACGTTCTCCACTTCAGAATAAGTATAAAGCTTTACATTGGAGTGAGAACTTGCCTCTATCATCTTGGGGGCGAGAATGCACATAGCACAATCATTGGTGGGGAAGGTCTTGTCTAGTTGTGCCATCATGCCCCCGATGCTGGGTGACTTTTCCACCAAATATACCTTAAACCCCATATTAGCCAGATCGAGCGAGGCTTGAATGCCGGCTATCCCACCACCAATTACTAACACTGACTCGCGTCCATTTTCGCCATCCATTCTTGCTTAGCCTCCCATGGCACTGGCTACCAGATTAACCAAATCCATAACCTCAATCGCTATATCAGGACCCTTCTCCTCCCCCTTGTTCACCATAGCACATCTGAAGTGAGTTTGACATTTAGGGCAGGAGGTGATTAAGGACTCGGCACCGGTGGCTTTAGCCTCAAGCAATCTCTCCACCCTTACTTGCTTGGAGTATGAATCACAATTGGTGAAGCAGCTTGTGCCACAACAGATGGATTCCTCCCTGCTGTGTTCCATCTCTATAAGTTCTATCCCTGGGATGGCAGAGAGCACCTTCCTGGGAACTTCATAAATCCCCAGATGCCTCCCTAAGCGGCAAGGGTCTTGATAGGTGACCTTCTTTTTGACCTCGTTAAAGCGTAAGCCGTTTGTTTCCAGTCTCTGAGCCAAGAGTTCAGATATATGCATAACCTCACAATCTAGCTTCACATACTTAGGATAATCCAACTTAAAGGTACGATAGCATTCAGGGCAGAAGAAGATAACTTTCTTCACTCCGCTGTCCCTTACAATCGCCGCATTATGCTCTGCCAGCTTCTTAAAGGTCTCTACATCCCCCAGCCACAGAGCATCGTGCCCGCAGCACCTCTCATCAGGATGCACCAAAGGCTCTATGCCTAAGGAATTGAGAACCTTCAAGCTTGCCGTGGCGATGTCAATGGTTTTCACCGGTATGTCATCAAAAACGGGCTCAAAATAAGGGGAACAACCTATGAACAGCATGACCTCGCTCTTCTCTGAGGTGTGATATCTGTCCTTCTTGTTAAGCCACTCCAATCGGTGCTGATTAAGCGGTGACCTTGCCATAAGCTTAACGATGGATTGCAGGGCACCCGCATGGGCATAATCCCCCAGTTGCCCGGCGGTAGTGGCTAAAGCCCGTGCTTTCTGAATGAAGGCAGAATAATCTACATCTGAGGGGCATTTAAGCTGACAAGCATAGCAAGTGAGACAGGAGAAGAGCCTTTTATTGTAGACTATCTCCTCCTCCAGACGGAGCAAGGCATTCTCTACCATGGCTCGTGGCGAATATAACGGGTCATGCCTGGCAATAGGGCACAAGCTAGAACACTTGCCACACTCTAAACAATAATAGGCTTTGGTATCTTGAATAATATCTTCTAGATTCGTGCTATACCCTCGTTTCAATTCTAAATGGTGAAGGACCCAATTTCTTGAGTAGCTCCACCATCTCCTGGACTACCTGAACAAATATTACTCCCTCAGATGTGGAAATCAGTTCACGCCTTAAGCGCTCATCCTCTAAGCCAAGCGTATGAACCAGCCTCTTTAACCTGGCAAACATGGCGTCACACTTCACCGGACCATCAATGTAGTGACAATCTACATGGTGGCAGCCGGCAACTATAACCCCATCAGCACCTTTCTCAAAGGCTCTCAGGACATAGCTAGGGTCTACCATCCCGCTGCACATTACCCTCACCACACGGACATTGTGAGGGTAATGGATGCGACTTGTTCCAGCTAAATCGGCGGCAGCATAGGTGCACCAGTTGCAAGCGAAGGCTATAATCTTTGGTTCAAATTCAGCCACGTTACGCCTCCGTTAGAGCCTCGACCATACTGGTTACTTGTTGACGAGTAAAATGCCTAATCGACATAGCCCCTGAGGGGCAGACAACGGCACAGGCTCCGCAGCCCTTGCATAAGGTCTCATTTATCTCGGAAACCATGACTCCATTCTTAGCGACGACCTTAGGGGCATGAAAATTACAGGTCTCCTCGCACCGTCCACAACCTAAACATCGAGTCTCATCTACAGTGGCTATAGCCGACTCAAGGGTAATCCTCCCTTTGCTTATCAGGGATAAAACCTTGGCTGCGGCGGCTGAAGCTTGAGCCACGGTATCAGGGATATCCTTAGGACCTTCACAGCAACCAGCGATGAAAATCCCATCGGTTGGGGTGGCTACCGGGTCTAGCTTGACGTGCCGCTCTAGGAAGAAGCCGTCCGCTCTCCGGTTGATGGTAAAGGTCTTGGCAACTTGTTCTGTGTCAGAGCGGGCTTTTAAGGCGGGACATAGGATTACCATATCAACTGAGACCCTCAATGCCTTGCCTATCACGGTATCGGCACAGGAGACAATAAGCTTCCCATCTACAGGGTCAGCGGCAATCTCCGCCACCTTGCCCCGTATGAAATTGACTCCCTCCTTTGAAATGCGCTCATAGAATTCTTCATAGCCTTCGCCAAAGCTGCGCATATCAATATACATTTCATATACTTCAGCCTTGGTAAGCTCTCGTAACAGGTGAGCATATTTAAGTCCATACATACAACAGACCCTGGAGCAGTATTCGTGATAGTTCTTATCTCGGCTGCCCACACAATGTACGATAGCTACACTCTCTGGTTCTTTGCCACTTTTGAGCAAGACCCTGCCCCCGGTGGGTCCCCCAGCAGAGGTCATCCTCTCAAACTCGAGCCCAGTTAATATGTTGTCGTACCTTCCATATCCATATTGAGGCATGAGCCTAGGGTCGAAGATATCGTAGCCAGTGGCTATGATAATCGAGCCCACCTCGACTTCGATGATTTGATCGACCTGACTAAAATCTACTGCCCCGGCATCGCAGAACTTCTCACATGCTCGACACTTTCCCGTTTTGAAATAAACACAAAGCTGTTTATCGATGGTAGCAACATTGGGGACAGCTTGGGGAAAGGGAATATAAATCGCCTTTCTCTTCGCCAAGCCTGCCTCAAACTCACTATCCGTTTTCCAGGGGCACTTTTGCTCACAGACACCACAGCCGGTGCATTTGCTCTCATCCACAAAGCGTGCCTTCTTCCTAACCTTTACCTTGAATTTGCCCACGAACCCTGAGACCTCCTCCACCTCACTATAGGCTAGAAGGTTAATAAACGGATGCTGCCTGACTTCGGTCATCTTCGGAGTGAGGATACATTCAGAGCAATCGAGAGTGGGGAAGGTTCTATCAAGCTGGATCATGTGCCCGCCGATGGATGGCTCTCTTTCCACCAGATAGACCTTGTGCTCGCCATTGGCGATATCCAAAGCAGCTTGAATGCCGGCAATACCCCCGCCTACAACCAAGACATTGGGGTTAACCGGAGCTTCCTTAACCTCCAGAGGCTCATGATAGTAAACCCTTCTTACTGCAGCATGGGTGAGAGCCTTGGCTTTATTTGTCGCCAGCTCTCTATCTGTATGAGGCCAGGAACATTGTTCCCTGATGTTGGCATGCTCGTATAAATAAGGATTTAGTCCGGCATCCTGGCAAGCATTACGGAAGGTAAGCTCGTGCATCCTTGGTGAGCAGGCAGCAACCACCACACGATTGAGTCCTAGCTCCTTAATGTCCTTTTTGATTAGTCCCTGTCCAATATCAGAGCACAAATATCCGTAATCGCGAGAAATAACCACTGAATCCAGCGTCCCGGCATATCTGGCTACTTCCGCCACATTGACTGTGCCAGCGATATTCAACCCACAGTGGCAGATATATACTCCTATTCTTCTCTCCATATTCACACCTCAGAGCAAACCCTTGCTTTCCAGGAGCGGCTGTGGATCCTGATAATTTAGCTCGAAGTGGCATACCTTGCGATCGAGCCCTAAAGCCAAAGCCAAAAGTTGGGTGAAATACAGTGTCGGGATTCCTTTGAACTCACGATATTTTTGCTTTATTTCCTCTTGCTTTCCCGCCAAATTGAAGTCGCATAGAGGGCAGCTAACAACTAAAGCCTCAGCTTGCCAGCTTACCGCCGAGCTTAAAATGTTCCAGGCAGACTCTAAGGCTACTTCTCGATTGCCTACTGCTTGAAAGGAACTACAGCATTTAGTGGCGAAGGGGAAATCTATTAGCTCAGCACCCAGGGCTTGAAGAAGCTGGTGAAGTATGGTTGGTCTTTCCACCTGATCTATCGCCACTTCTTGAGGGCGCAACAGGGTACAGCCATAATAGGGGGCCAACTTTAAGTGCTTAAGAGGGACCTTTAGCCTGTCGGAGATCGTTTTCCAACCTATATCGTCTCTTAACACCTCTAGAAGATGAACTACCTCTACCTCCCCGTTATAGTCTATCTCGTCATCCATAAAACTGTTGAGCGTTTTTCTCTTTTCTGCGTCATTTCTCATTAGCAGATTAGCTCTCTTAAGGGTGTTAAAGCAAAGGGAACACAAGGCTACCACCTTGTCTTGTCCCTGCTCCTTCACCCGGATGAGGTCACGAACCGGAGCTAACTGGTGTATTAAATCATCGTCGGCTAGGGAATATACTGCGCCACAACAATTCCAGCGAGTAATCTCCTTCAGGTTGATACCTAAAGCTGTCATGAAAGCGATAGCCGAGTCCTCGAAATTCCTGGCTTTGGTCTTTAGGGTGCACCCTGGGTAGTAACTTAATTCCATCTTTCCCTCAAGCAGTGTGTTTCCTGAAGCTACTGACTAAAACTATCTGAGGAAGTTCAGCCAGGGCATCATGGGAAATCTCTGCTAATCTGATATAATCGATATTCTTCCTCAAGCTAATAAGCCTCAGCGCCTCCATCACCTTTGCCAGGTCCAATCCTCTAGGACAACGAACCGAACAGGTTAGACACGAAGCGCAGAGCCAGATAGTCCTGGATTTAGCGATGTCCTCCTCTAGCCCTAGCCGCACCAATTGGATAATTTGATTAGGCAGGATATCCATGGCAAAAGCGATAGGACAGCCTGCCGAGCACATGCCACACTGATAGCATAAGAGGATGTCCTCTCTGCTAATTTCCTTGACCTTTTTGGCAAAGTCACCACAACGGCCCTGAGACAGGATTTCGGTCTTCACTTGTCACCTACGATCTGCGGAATACGCATTCAATTACTTTTAGCGCGGCTTAAGCTTGCTTAATTGCCCCCCTCAGGCAGAACTCGATGCATTCACAACACTCGTCGCATAGTTCGGGAATTATTTCAGCGATTATAGACCCATCTACTTCTTTTAAAACGATGGCAGAGTTAGGGCATA
>CAZNKW010000060.1:2080-6720 GCA_964573655.1 uncultured Dehalococcoidia bacterium | reverse complement strand
GCCTGATACTGGAGACAATATAGGGTTTTCCATTTTCATCGACTC
Source organism: uncultured Dehalococcoidia bacterium (assembly GCA_964573655.1). GTDB lineage: Bacteria > Chloroflexota > Dehalococcoidia > UBA2247 > RBG-13-53-26 > CAYWDP01. The sequence goes on along the minus strand of CAZNKW010000060.1, from coordinate 6,675 downwards.
CAGGATGCAGATGACATCCCCTTCGCTAATGCGGCTTCCCACACTCACCTTTATCTCTGTTATCTTCCCTGCTAGAGGTACCTCTATAGTCTCTAAAGCCAAACTTTTAACCTCCTTTTCATCAAGACTCAGCTAATAAACTTCCTAGGGATTATATTCTACTTAGAGCATTAAGGCAACTTTATTTTATTGACACCTTCTCTTTGTGAAGATTATATTAACCCTTGAGCAAAAGGCACCCTTCAGCAGAGATTGGGAGGCGAGGCTGTTTAAAAATGTAGTTGCCCCCCGATATATCGGGGGGCTACCTTGCCTGATAAATCAGGCAACTACAAAAATTTGGGGGTGAAGAGCTTCAAAATACCCAAAATTGAAGCTAAAACCAAAATTAAACAGCCTCGAGGTGTAAAGGAGGTGCCTTATATTGAGGAAAGGATGGGAGAGAAAAGCAATCTCAGCCTCAGGGAGCGGTTAAATTATCTGGAACACCTCTTCATCTTGGTGCTCAAGCAAAGGGAACTGAAGAGATTTATCCAATTTTGCTTTGTGGGATTGAGTGGGGTTGGCGTCAACTTTGGTACCTTTTGGCTCCTCACCAGAGGTGCTGGGCTTTGGGACCTGGCAGCAGTAATTCTAGGCTGGGCTACCGCGACACTGTCCAATTTTATCCTGAACGATATCTGGACTTTCGGGGATAGGAGAGTAGGGAACGCCAAAGCCATCTTGATGCGCGCTGTGAAGTTCTTCCTGGTGAGTCTGGCTGCAGTGGGCATCTACTATGCGGTATACACACCACTTACACGGTTCCTGGAGGTTTATGACTTGGTAGCCTATGCCATCGCCATCGGGATTGGTCTGGTGTGGAATTTCAGTATGAGCGTATTGTGGACCTGGCGGAAAAGCGAGAAGGGAACCCTTACCCGTTCTTAGGGCAGCTTCCTGCCAGGCATAGCCCTTTATAAACAATCCGCTTTATCAAGCAGAATATCTTCTGACCTCGAAGCGGTATAATTTGATAGGCTCATGGGGGAATATCCCTGCCTTCTGGCGGCAAATGTCGATTTGTTGTTCTACTGTTTTTACTCCTTCAAGGTCAGGTAGAAGGAGCCCCCTCCGAAATCCACTCTCCACGATCACCCCATACCTCTTCGGGTCAAGTTGACTCTGATTCTCCACTGGTTCCGGCCTGGTGAGCACATCTACACTGTAGCTGAGCTGGGAGAGTTCAGTAGCGTTTACAGGAGGGAAACGAGGGTCACGAGTGGCTGAGCTTATGGCATTGTCTATAGTCTCCTCAGCCACATTTGCCTTAGTAGGCTCAAAGGTGCCAATGCAACCCCTAAGTGCCCCCAACTTCTTTATGGAAACAAAAACTCCAGCCCGCTCTTTCATCTCAGGGGTAAGCTCTTTAGGTTTAGGTATCTTTCTCTCTTTAACATAGCTTTCCACTGTTTCCTTGGCTAAACGAACTAAAGGATGTAGCTTCTTCTCCTTCATCTCTTCCCTCCAGTTGTACTTGTCCTCATATTAAGGTCAGCACCGCAAAACTTACACCTAGAATTCTGGAGACCTAACAACTGGGTCTGATAGCCCCACCGCTGCACGACGAGCTTGCCACAGGAATAACAGAAGGTGTTCTCACCGCTGTGGCCGGGGACATTGCCCGTATAGATAAAATGTAGCCCTGCACTTCGCCCTATAGCAGAGGCTCGCTCCAAGGTAGCTATGGGGGTAGGGGGCAGATGGCTCATTCGGTGGTAGGGGTAGAAACGGGTCACATGCCAGGGTGTCAGCTCACCCAATTCATCCTTTATCCAAGTGGCTATCCCCTTCAATTGCTCCTCATCATCGTTCATGGTAGGGATAACGTTGGTCACCACCTCCACATGCATCCCCCACTTTTCTTGGGCACGCTTGGCAACCTCGAGGATACCTCGCCATCGAGATACCTTGGCTAGCTGGCGATAAAAGGCATCGGAGAAGCCTTTGATATCCACCCGCCAGGCATCAAGGAAAGGGCCGATAATATCGAGTGCTTCCGGAGTAGAGTAGCCATTGGTGACATAGACGGTGTAAAGGTCTTTTTCTTTAGCCAGCTTAGCTGAATCCAAGGTATATTCAAACCAGATAGCTGGCTCATTATAAGTCCAAGCGATGCCGCCACAATGGTGGCGCTGGGTCAGCTCGATAGCAGCCTGAGGGGAGATTCTCTGAGAGCTAGAAGCGAAAGGCGGCTCAGCACAGGAAATCTGCCAGTTTTGGCAGTGCTGGCAGTGGAAGTTACATCCCCAACCACCAAGGGAGAAGACCTGACTGCCGGGGAAGAAGTGGAATAAGGGCTTCTTCTCAATAGGGTCAACAGCCGCTGAAGAGACCTCAGCATAGTTTAAGATATAAAGTTTCCCTTCCCTGTTTTGGCGCACCTTACATAATCCAAACTTGTCAGGAGCAATAACACACCGCCATTGGCAAACATGGCAACGCACCCGAGAGCCGGGGAGTTCCTCGTATAGCAGCGCTTGAGGTAATTTTCCCATTTCGCTCAAATTTATTATAACATGGCTAAGAAGTGATAGAGACCCCCCGATTTATCGGAGCGCTATTGGGGGTAATAGGTGGCGCTTTCTGCCCTAAAGGGTGGAGTCTCTGACATAGGTTGCTGCCAGGGAGTGGAAGATAAGACTCCCATCCGTCCCGCCGATTATCTCTTCGCAGGCACGCTCAGGATGTGGCATCATCCCTAGGACATTGCCTTCCCTGTTGGTGATACCAGCAATGTTACCCACAGAGCCATTGGGGTTCGCTTCTTCAGTTATTTCGCCTTTCGGGCTGGAGTAACGAAAAACAATTTGTTTGTTTGCTTCTAGTTCCTGTAAGGTAGCTTCATCAGCATAATAGTTCCCATCGTAGTGAGAGATAGGGATACGAAGCAGTTGACCTTCCTGGCACTGAGAAGTGAAGGGTAACGAGGCATTCTCCACTTTGAGGTGGATCCACTGACACCTATATTGAAGGTGATTGTTGGTCATCAGGCTGCCCGGGAGCAACCCTGCCTCGCATAGAATTTGAAAGCCGTTGCAGATGCCAAAAACCAGGCCGCCGCGACGGGCAAAGCGCTCTACCTCCGTCATTATGGGTGAAAAGCGGGCGATGGCACCAGCACGAAGATAATCGCCGTAGGAAAAACCACCAGGAAGGATGACGCAGTCATAGCTGGAGAGGTCAGTCTCTCGATGCCAGATATAATTCACCTGCTGGCCCAGGATTCTATCCAATGCATAATAGCAGTCCCTATCACTCCAAGTGCCGGGGAAAACGATTATGCCAAATTTCAACTTTTATTACTCAGGTCGCTTTATGATGGGGTTAAACCCAACAGTCTACAGGCTGGCAAGCAATTCTGATACTATAGCGCTTACTTCGCTACCCTCTGCTTTACCTTTGAGCTGACTCATAAGCTTAGACATCACTTTGCCTTTATCACCAGGGCCCCGTGCCTTCACCTCTTCAATCACTTGGCGGGCAGCAGCCGTAATCTCCTCTGCTGACATAGGTTGAGGTAGATACTCTTGTAGAATGGCGAGCTGTTCTTCTTCTTTAGCCACTAAGTCGCTGCGATTTCCTTTGCTGAATGCCTCGATGCTTTCCCGATGTTGCTTGGCTTGTTTGGCGATCACGCCTAATACACTAGCCTCATCCAAAGCAACGCCTTTGGCAATCTCAGCGTTATTGATATTGGCCAACATCATACGTAAAACTGAGACCCGCTCTTTATCCCCTTTTCTCAGGGCTTGCTTAAGGTCCTCTCTCAACCCTTGTACTAAAGCCATCTTACCTTTTTATTGTTGCGGAAGATAAGTCCTGGCGGTCCTGCCACTCTTACGTCTTTTGGTGGCTTCCTTCTTCTTCCGCTTCACACTAGGTTTCTCATAAGCTCCGCGGCGGCGAATCTCAGCCAGGATACCGTCTTGCTGCACTCTTTTATTAAACCTTCGCAGCAAGCTCTCGAAGCTCTCGTTTTCGCTAAGAGTTACCTGAGCCACATAGCATCCCTCCCCCCTTTGTAGTTTTTAATGTATTTTATCTTTTAGAGGAAATAACGTCAAGTAAACCTGTCCCCTGCCGAAATGAGCGGGTGGCGGAGCACCCGGCTATGAGAGGGGGTGGCGAACGGGGTGCTTTGGTATGTAGATTACACCATCCTCAAAGTTGCCAATCTGCTCTGTCTTATTCCCATAATGTAGATAGGCAGTGTAGGCAGCAATAGCAGCATCGCAGAGGTCATGGCTGAAATCGGCCATATAGGAGGCAAGGCAGGGCACCAGACTGGTAAGCTTAGCTTGCAAGAAGGCTAACCCCCCAGGCTTTGACTTGGAAGGGATAGGTTTACCCCAGAGGCGAACCTTGCTGGCATAAGGATAAACCTCTATCACCTGATAGCCTCGATTCTCCAACTCTTTTCTTAATTTAATACCCCGGTAGACCATGTTCTTAATGATAGATCTCTTAGTAGTGAAGTAACAAGGAATTCCTTGCCTAGCCAGTTCTCGTTCGCATTCTCGTCCTTTTTCTTGCTCAGGTTGGCAACTACAACT
>CAZNKW010000060.1:0-1980 GCA_964573655.1 uncultured Dehalococcoidia bacterium | reverse complement strand
ACTTTCCTCCAAACAACAAAGCCCTTTTGGTAGGGTAAGAGGGGCATCAATAGCAGCCAGACAAGAGGGTTGACTACTTACTAAAGCTACTAGATCGGCGTCAGCACTAAGAAAGCCAATAAAGGCCAGGCTCAAATGTTTATCTAGTCCAACACACGCACTGGGCTTCTTTGCTGAAGAGGTCAGATCGATGCCAATGAAGTCACTTTGAGTCATGGGAGGCTGTCAGGCCTAGTGGAGGCAGCTATAGGAGCACCTACTCTCCTCAGTATCTCCCGAGCGGCTATTACACCGGAAGCTGAGGCTTGCACCAAGCCACGACTGACGCCAGCTCCATCGCCTACAGCAAACATGTTGGCTATCTCAGTTTCCATACTCTTAGTGAGTTCAAGCCGGCAGGAATAGAACTTCACCTCCACTCCATAAAGCAAAGTGTGACGTGAGGCAACCCCTGGGCAAAGCCTATCCATAGCTTGTAGCATCTCTACTATGCCTTTAAGGTGACGATAGGGGAGAACAAAGCTGAGGTCACCGGGGGTAGCGCTTCTCAAAGTGGGTTGGACGATGCCCCGCTCTATGCGCTCTGGAGTGGACCTCCGCCCCTCCTGAAGGTCCCCCAGGCGCTGCACCAGCACACCATCTCCAAGGAGATTAGCCAAGCGAGCCAGATACTTACCATAAGCTATAGGCTCTCGGAACGGCTGAGTGAAAGAGGTACTTACCAAAAGGGCAAAGTTGGTATTACTTGTCTTGTGATGGGCGTAACTATGCCCATTTACGGTAACTACTGGCTCACCTCCCCCGCTTGACTCCAAGGTTACCTCTCCACCGGGACACATGCAAAAGGTTCTCACCCGGTCATCGAAGGTCTTGGTAAAGAACTCCAGTTTGGGCTCATATAACACATTGGTTAGTTCCTCCAGCACTACGCTAGGCACCTCTACCCGCACACCAACATCAACCGGGTTGTTATATAAGGTGAGCTTCAATCGATTAGCTTCCTGGACTAGCCAATCTGTTCCCTCTCTACCTGGAGCAAGGATTAAATGTTGGCACTCCAGCCTCTGCCCATCGGCAGTCTCGATACCCTTTACTCCATGGTTGTCTACTACGATAGTAGTGGCTGCCTTCTCTAGTTCGATGTCCACCCGTGTAGAAAGGAAATTTTGCATTGCCCTAAGAATAGCCCGACAGTTTTCCGTACCTGCATGGCGGATGGCTACTGGAATAAGGTGTAATTCGGCTAGGCTCGCTTTACGAGACAATGGCTCTACCTGTTCCCCTACGCCATAAAGCTTGTCTGTCGCTCCAAATTGGAGATAAAGGTTATCTACATAGCGGATAAGTTCACATGTCCCTCTTGTTCCTAAGTAATCCTTGAGATATCCCCCCACTTGTGGAGAAAGGGTCATCTTCCCATCGCTGAAGGCACCGGCACCCCCTAGACCGCTAACCAAGTGGCAAGGTGAGCAAGAAAGGCAGTCATCCCCTTTTTCCCAGATAGGACAATCACGTCTCTCCAATTCCTTGCCCTTCTCCAGGAGGAGAACCTTGAGTCCTGCTGCTTGGGATAGCTCCAGGGCAGCAAATATACCCGCTGGACCTCCACCGACAATGATGACATCGTATTTGTTTTTCATTTAACCCCCGATTAACAACCATATCAAAAATAGCATAGGAGACTGGAATAAGGCAAATCAGAGCTGGCCTGCTTCCGAAAGTCGTTCTGTCCACGCTTGGCGGCCTATAAAAGGATAGTACTCAATTTGAGTCATCTGCTATAATTCCACCAATGAAGGTGGCCGCCAAGGGCTGTTTCGCATATCACCCTTGTAGCTGGTGATCTCGGGCGTTGGGTGGCTGTGCGCGGGTGGTGGCATATACTAACGACAGAACATAGATAGGAGGAGCTCATGAGCCGCAAAATGATGGCCTATCGGATGGTTGACTGGCAGAAGCCCCCACAAATGGTAAGAATCG
>CAZNKW010000059.1:0-6790 GCA_964573655.1 uncultured Dehalococcoidia bacterium | reverse complement strand
GCCAGAATAGCTTTGGCTTTGGCAATAAACTCATTAGCTAGAACAGCAGTTTGCTTCGCCTTGCGGGAGAGGGCGACAATTTGTTTAGGCTTCACACCTACCTGCTGCGGGTCGGAGTCGCTGAGCTCAGGGCGGAGGTTATCCCCTCGAAAGACTACTACAAAACGATGCTCCCTAACCGGGGAAACCCACAATCGCACTTTATCTATTTTAATCTGGCTGAGTAGTTGACATAACTCAAAACACTTTTCGGTCGAGATACGACCTGCCCGGCGATCTAGGATGACACCTTTATTATCTATAGTACAAAAGTTCCCCCTGGCTGCCACATCTCCTTCCTGAAGGGGGAAGTCTATCCCCAAGGCCTCCAGGGTGCCTCTCCCAATAGTAAACCTAAAAGGGTCGTAGCCAAAAAGAGCCAGATGAGCCGGGGCACTGCCCGGGGTGATTCCCGGGCTGACTGGAATAACAAGCCCGCAGATGCCCTTCTTTGCCAAGGAATTGAGGTTGGGCGTCTGGGCAGTTTCCAGCTCTGTCTTCTGGGTCTCCGGGTGGGGCAACCCACCCAAGCCATCAATAATTATTAGGGCTATCTTGGAGGGTGAAGGGAGGGAAATTTCCTTGATTTGCTCTAATATGGCTGTCACTCCTTATCCAGCAGGGCAGCCACCCCGGGCAAGGGTTCACCCTCAAGGAACCTGAGGGAGGCGCCTCCACCAGTGGAAACGTGGGTCATCTTATGCACTAAGCCCATCTCCTGTATCGCTTCGGCAGTGGAGCCACCTCCGATGATGGTGGTGGCATTAAGACTGGCCAGCATCTTGGCTATAGCGCTGGTCCCCTTTCGGAATTGAGGAAACTCAAATACCCCCACTGGACCATTCCAGATAATCGTCTTGCACTTGCGCAACTTGGCTTCAAATAGCTCGATAGTCTTTGGTCCGATGTCCATAACATACCAGCCTGAAGGCACATTAGTTATGGGAACAGTTTTGAACTTGGCTTGAGGGTCAAACTTGTTGGCTACCACTACATCAGTGGGAAGAAGGAGGTGAACCCCCTTCTTTGCTGCTTTCTCCATGAGGTGCTGGGCAATCCCAATCTTATCTTCTTCCACCGAAGATTGCCCCACATTGTATTTCAGGGACTTGAGGAAAGTGGGGCCCATGCCGCCAGCAATCAGCAGGGAGTCAACCTTATCTAGGATGTTTTCCAGCACCACCATCTTGTCGCTTACCTTTGCTCCGCCGATAAGAGCGGCAAAGGGGTGAGTGGGATTATTCAATGCTGAGCCCATAATCTCCAGCTCCTTTTCGATCAGGAAGCCAGCTACTGAGGGAAGATACTGAGTGATACCTACTGTAGAGGCATGAGTCCGATGCGCAGTACCGAAGGCATCATTGACAAAGACTTCTGCCAGTCGAGCTAGAGCCTGGGCAAAGGCTGGGTCGTTTTTTTCCTCTTCAGGGTGAAAGCGAAGGTTCTCCAACATCAAAGCCTCGCCTTCCTTCAGAGTAGTCGCCAGTTTTTCTACTTCCGGTCCGACACAATCACTAGCCATCTTCACTTCTTGACCTAGAAGCTGAGAGAGGCGCTGCGCCACTGGGGCTAAACTTAACCCCTCTACTCTACCTTTAGGTCGCCCCAGATGAGAGCAAAGGATAACTTTAGCCTTCCGATCCAGCAGATATCTGATAGTAGGCAATACTACCCGAATGCGGGTGTCATCGGTCATAGCTCCGCTCTGAGGATCCAGAGGTACATTGAAGTCTACCCTGACCAGTACCCGCTTTCCCTCCACCTTGATATCTCTAACTGTCTTTTTGTTCAATACCCCCTCCTTAATTTTTTCTTGTCAATAGATATCTCCAGCCTTTCCTTTATCTTTTTCACCTCCTCTACTGCTTCAGGTGCAGTCTCGAAGATGCCCCACCCCTGGCGGTCAGCCTCTACAATCTTGGGGTTATAGTTGACAAAGCCTAGAACCTCAAACCCGGGAAGGTTATCAATAATAAACTGTCGGTCAGCATCGCTTTGGGTCTTACACCCCACCACATAGCATTGGCCAATGCCTAGGTCTTCGGCTAACCCCTTTATTGCCTTGGCTGTCTCCAGGCTTCTCTGCCCCGGTTCCACCACTATAATGAAAGCCTCTACTCCCTGAGCTGTGCCCCTTCCCAGATGCTCTAATCCAGCATCCATATCTATAATAACCACCTCGAACCTTTCCAGCAACAAATGGGCGAGGAGACTTCTGAGCAGGGCACTTTCAGGGCAGATACATCCTGTGCCGCCCCCTTTCACTGTGCCCATAACCATCAGCCGGACATTATCCTTTTGAGCTGAGAAACGCTCCGGTATATCATCAACCTTGGGATTGAGCTTAAAATAAGTCCCGGTGCTGCCTGGCTTTGCCCCAGTACGTTGCTCAATCAAATCCTTAAGCTCAACGATAGGGGTGATACGGCGGGCCTCCTCCACAGGGATGCCTAGTGCTGAAGCTAAGTTGGCGTCGGGATCAGCATCAATAGCGATAACCTTTTTGCTCTCAGCAGCGTAAATTCTAGCCAGCAAACTGGCAACGGTGGTTTTACCTACACCGCCTTTCCCAGCGACAGCTAATTTCATCCCTTCCCTGTGAGTGAGAAGATATGTTCATTATAAGGCATAATCGCCAGAATATCCACCACGCACCTCTACGGAATGAACCATTTTTAAGATGTAGTGCAGGTCTTTAGACCTGCCATTGGCAGATCAAAGATTCTTCGAACCTGAAGGTCTGCACTATTTATCAAGCCTGAAAAGGCTTCCCCACAGAAAGGAGAAGGCAGGTTGTCACCTTTCCCTTGACGGGAGAGGGCCAGGTCGATGAGACTCTTCGAGGTGAGGGTGAATCAGGTGAGATTTTAAACCACTCCCAGAGGGAGTATTTGACTCCGTATGAAATATATGTATAATTATATTTATTCATACTTATCAGTCAAGGAGGCTTAGTATGAACAAGCATCGTTTGGAAGAAACAATGCCAAAGTTCTACGGCTCCGTCACCGTTGGCGAACGAGGTCAGGTGGTTATCCCTGTTGAGGCACGCAGGGAGTTTAGGCTTGAACAAGGCGCTAAACTACTTGTGTTTGGCGGCCCACACAGGGGTGCCATGATACTCACCCGGGCAGAGTCCGTAACAGAGTTCATATCATCGGCTATGACTCGTCTGGCTCGATTTGAGGAGATGCTCCGCACCCATACCGAACCTCCAAGCCAGACGGACTAGAGCTATTGCCCAGATGCCAAGATATGCTGATAAGAGAGGAGAACTGCAACTTATGAGCTGGCTGACTCGAATTTCCCTTTACAAGCGTTGGGTAACCTTGCTCATTGTAGCGTTGATCGCTGGTGGCTCTATCTATGCCACCCTCCATCTCAAGATGGAGATGATACCTGATATCGAGTTCCCATACACCACTGTGGTCACTGTCTATCCTCAGGCCCCGCCTGACGAGGTAGTGAGCAAGGTCTCCACCCCTATTGAGAACGTTATCTGGGAGCGCTGGGAGGGAAAGGGTCTAAAGCACGTATCCTCGACCTCTGCTGATAGCATCTCTGTTATCTTCGCTGAATTCGAATTTGGCACCAATATGGATGAGGTAACAGACTCTCTTTACCAAGGCATCAGCGAACTAGACCTCCCGCCTGAGGTGCTCGACTACCCCCAGATGAATCCGAGCATCAAGGAGAACCCTCGAGTCATCCCCATCAATCTGACGACCATGATGCCGCTGGTGACTTTCAGCCTTAGTGGTGACCTTCCCCCTGATCAGCTAAAGGAGGTTGCTGACACACAGATCGTGCCTGCGCTGAAAGATGTCAAGGGCGTTCTTAGTGTGGAAACCGAGGGTGGCGAGAAGGAACAGGTCGTCATCGCCCCCAACCCTGAGAAGATGAACCAGTATGGCATCTCCATGTCCCAGATCATCAGTCTCCTTGCACCTGAATACGATTCCTTGACTGAGATCGAAAATACCCGGTTGGGAACTGACGATATTATGCTTGGAGACATAGCTGAAGTCGGCCAGGGGCCAGCACCAATGGCAGTGGTCACACGCACCAATGGCAAGCCCAGTCTGACCATTAATGTCTTGAAGGATGACAAGTCGAACACTGTCAATGTGGCCAATGCGGTGGTGGCTAAGGGCAAAGAAATAGCAGGGAATCTCGGAAACGGACTACAACTGACCCCTGTGTTTGACCAATCGGATTTCATCGAGCGCAGTATCAATCAACTACGGGACAAGGCATTGATCGGTGGTGCTCTAGCAATAATTGTGGTCTTCCTTTTCCTGATGGCGGTGCGTGCTTCACTGGTCACCGCGATATCCATCCCGTTGAGCATGTTAATAGGTTTTATGGCTATGCGCTTGTCCGGGATAACTATTAACCTGCTGACCTTGAGTGCTATGTCCATTGCCGTCGGGCGTTTGATCGATGATAGCATTGTCATGGTAGAAGTCATATACCGCCGTCTCCAACGGGGCGAGGGCTTCAGAGAAGCGGCTATTAATGGTGCCAAAGAGATCGCCACGCCGATCACAGCAGCTACCTTGGCAACTGTGGCTATTTTCCTGCCCCTCATGTTTGTCGGTGGCATCGTGGGCGAATTGTTTATACCGTTTGCCTTGACGGTAACCTTCGCCATGCTCGCTTCACTGTTGGTAGCGTTAATGGTGGTGCCAACTCTATCCAACTTCTTGGTAGGCAGAAAGGCAAAGGCTAAGGTTAGTCAGCCCTGGTACCAAAAGGTCTATACCCCGGTGTTAAAATGGGCGCTTGGACACCGTGCTCTTATCTTGATAATTGCCGGCGTCCTTTTTGTAGGTAGCCTTGGCCTGCTCCCTATTGTCGGCACATCATTCATGTCGGGCATGAGTGAGAAGATGCTCATTGTGGATATACAGATGCCACCGGGGACTGACATTAGGGTTACCAGCGGAGTAGCGGCCGAGGTAGAGGCACTGTTGGACGGCAACAAAGAAATCAAGGACTACTATACTACTGTTGGCACTTCCACCTCTCTGACTGGCGCTATTGGTACTGCTGCGGGCGGTGGCGATAACACCGCTCAGATTAATGTCTACCTTGACCCCGGGGCTGACATGGATAAGGAGGCTGAAGCGCTGCGCCTTGCCTGCAAAGATATAACAGGAGGTGAAGGCATCGCCGTTTCTACCTCGGAGTCGGCGGCTGGGGCAGAGATGGGGTTCTCCGGCGTGGACATCTCGATTCAGGGTGAAGATCCTGATGCCATTGCCCAGACCACCAGCGAGCTTTACACCCGACTCGGCGGAGTAAAGGGGTTGGCCAATCTGGAGAGCGAACTGACCATGGTTGTACCCAAGCTTGATATCGCCATATCTGACAGTAAGGTGGCGGCTCTGGGACTGTCTCCTGAGCAAAAACAGCGACTGCAACAGGAAGTCTACCTTTTGAAGATGGGCGGCAACGTGCCCGGCGTGGAAGTGAACATCAATGGAGCAAGTCATCCCGTCTTTATCAAGGGGGTGGCTAAGGGTCTAAGCGGCATAGAAGAGGCTGAAACCTTGAGAATCAGCTGGCCTCATTCTGTGGCTCTGGAAGATGTTGCTGATGTGGCCCTGCTGCAAAGGCCGACTCACATTAGCCATACCGACCTGAAGCTGTCAGCGACTATCAGGGGCGCCATAACTGAGAAGGATGTTGGCGCAGTTAACCGGGCAATTCAAGGGAAGATCAACGATTTATCGGCGCATGAGGGTGTAGAGGTGAAGATGGGTGGCGTAGCGGAGGAGATGAGCAGCACATTCTCCCGTATGGGCATTGCCATAATCGCCGCCATATTTATCTCCTTTGTGGTAGTAGTAGTCATGATGCGCTCGGTACTGAATCCGCTTATCATAATGGTGAGCCTGCCTCTGGCATCCATCGGCGCTTTCCTGGGACTGCTCATCGGTGGCTACACATTAGGTGTATCAGGGATGATGGGGATGTTAATGTTGGTAGGCATTGTCCTTACCAACGCTATCGTGCTTATTGCTGTGGTGGAACAACTGCGTCAGGGTGGTATGAATACCTATGATGCTCTAGTTCAAGGAGGGCAGACTAGGCTGCGGCCGATCTTGATGACAGCGCTGACTACGATTTTTGCCATGGTTCCACTGGCTCTGGGAGTAGGTTCAGGGACTGTCATAGCTGCTGAGCTAGCAGTCGTAGTTATTGGTGGGCTGTTCTCGTCGACTCTGCTGACCCTTCTGGTCATACCGGTGCTCTACAGCTTGACTGAGCGTTTGCGTCGCCATGCCCCTTTGCCCTCCGATTCCTTACAGGTAAACACTGGTCATCCCAGTAACTTATAGCCTTGTTGGGGGTCTGCGCTGTCGCCGCAACGCTTCATAATCCCGCTTTGTGCCCAATATAGCGCAAGGGCTTTAGCCTTGCCAAGAAGCGACCCTAAAGGGTGGCGCTACATCTTTGCTAGTAGAAGCTAGACGAACTCCTGGGTATGGATTAAAATTTAGCTGACCTGTCTATATCTTAGGGGGAGCTGGCTTGAAAATGGATTTTGCTGCGGCACGAGCTGCGCTAATTGAACACCTGAGGTACGAGATAAAGGATGAAAAAGTGCTCAGCGCCATGGGGCGCGTTCCCCGAGAGCTGTTCGTCTCCAGTGCTCATCAGCAGGCAGCCTATGAGGACAGACCACTCCCTATTGACCTAGGGCAAACAATTTCCCAGCCCCTTATTGTGGCTATGATGACCG
>CAZNKW010000058.1:0-6794 GCA_964573655.1 uncultured Dehalococcoidia bacterium | reverse complement strand
TCATTGAGATAGGTCAATGGTAGAATCTTCACCACAGGTTCAATGAAGGAGGGCATGCTGCTGACCTCGAAAAAAGTGCCCGAGAGGAACATCATGGGCATGGTGATGACATTGAGGATGGGTATGGCAGCTTGTTCGGTCTTCACAAAGGCCGCCATGAGGTAACCCAGGCTGGTAAAGACGAGAGTTCCCAGGACCACGATTCCGCAAAGTTCCCACCAGTTGCCGACCATCTGCACATCAAAGGCAAGTCGTCCCACCAAAATAATCAGCGCTGCCGTCAGCAGAACCAGTATCATGCGGAGGGCCAAATCGCCAAAGACCAGCATGGAACGGGGCAAAGGGGTGGAGCCCAGGCGCTTGATGATGCGTGCCTGTCTCTGCTGGATAATAGGCAGCCCGACGTAGACACCGGAGAACATCAAGGACATGCCGAGTACGCCGGGTACAAGGTAGTCAATGTACCTCAAATTATGAGATTGAACACTCTTCTCCTCCATACCGATGAGAGGGGAAGTCCCCTGGAGGTACTGGTTTATCCCGTTAATCACCTGGTTCAGAATGGGAATCAGTATCTGCTGATTGGAGGTCTGGCTGGGGTCATAGTAAACCTGGATATTAATGGGTTGCCCCTGATTTATGGCGCTATCCATGTTTTCCGGGATGACTATTATGGCGGCAAGGTCACCCTTTTTGAGTAACGGCAGCAGGTCGTCCATTGTTCCTGTCTGGATCTCAAACACCTTTTGGTTTGCATCGATGACTACGCTGTCCAGACCTTGCGTCATAATGGCAGCACTTTGTGGTAAGCCCTGATCAACCAACCCTACAGTGAAGGTCTGTGCGCCTGGATTGCGGAAGGCCCAACCGAAGAGCAAGATGAAAATAATGGGGAAGATGAAGGTGAAGAACAGGGCGCCTTTATCCCTGATGAACTGCCTAAAGTACGCTGTGAATACGGTGGTGAAAGCTATCAATCCCTTATCCTCTTTCCAGTCAATTTGAGGAACACATCCTCCAGCGTCGCTTGCCGGATGAAGAGCTCGGACAGCTCTGATGAGTTCGCCGAAGCTAAATCCAGCAATGACGAGACAGCTGCTGGAATGTTGTTGGTATAGAGGATGATATCGTCCTCTTCCTTGATTGCCTTGGTTACACTGGTCAGGTTAGTCAGCACTTCCTCACCAGGATAATTCGTCATCTTGAACTGAATAGCGCTCTCCTTGATGTACTTCTCAATCATCCGTTGCGGGCTGTCCAGAGCAATTATCTGTCCATGGTCCATGATGGCCACTCTGTCACAGAGTCGTTCTGCTTCCTCCATGTAGTGAGTGGTCAGAAACACTGTCTTTCCTGTCCCACGGAAAGCCTCGATCACTTCCCACATCGCACGGCGTGCCTGAGGGTCCAATCCTGTAGTTGGCTCATCGAGGAAAATGATATCCGGATCATTGACAAAGGCCAGAGCTACCGAGAGTCGCTGCTGCTGACCTCCAGAAAGGGCGTTGAAGAGAACATTCCGGCTTTCCTGGAGAGCTACCAATTCAATGACCTTTGATGCCGGGATTGATTTCTTATACAGGCTGCGAAAGAAGTTGACAATTTCATCAACCTTCAGGGTGGGAAAAAGTGCCGGATCTTGTGACTGTACGCCGATGCGTTCCTTTATGGCACGGGTTTGTTTGGAGACGTCCATGCCCAGCACTTTTACGGTACCGCTGTCAGCAGTGCGCAGTCCTTCGATTATCTCTACCGTTGTCGTCTTTCCGGCACCATTGGGGCCAAGCATACCGAAGACCTCTCCCCGAATTACGTCAAAGCTGATTTGGTTCACTGCCTTAACGTTTCCGTAGGTTTTGACGAGAGCGCTGACTTCGATTACTGTTTCCGTTTTGGAATTCATTCTTGGTCAATAGTCTCTTGGTATTGGCGTTATCACATCACGGCAAGTAGACAGCCTGCACAGAGTATGACAGTATATCATAATATCATAGTATCATGCACTGGACTAGAAGCCATAGCTTAGGTAGAGGCAACAAGCTGGGGAGTAAAGACCTTCTTAGTGGGCAACTGGATGTTGTTAAACGGCCTCGTGCCAAAATATACTTGCAAATCGATTCAGCAAGCCCTAAAATGCTTCGGACATATTTGCAATAAGGTGGATGCTCGGATAAAATTTGGGGATTCTATACTTTGGGGAGTTGGCAATGTCTACACAAAGGAGTAAGGCAGAGATAGGGCGTTACGCTAAGGAAGCTATTGCCTTGGCAATGCAAGGTCGGTGGCAGGAAGCAGTCGCCGCCAATAGAGCTATTCTGAAACTTTCCCCTGAAGATGTTGAGGCTTATAACCGGCTAGGCAGGGCTTTGATGGAAATCGGGGAGTATGCCGCAGCCAGAGAAGCCTATGGACGTACCTTGGAATTAGACCCCTATAATAATATTGCCAAGAAGAACCTTGCCCGCCTGTCACACTTGAGAGAGCTAGCCCCAGAAGGTAATCAGCATAAGGTTGTTGTGGACATCTTCGTCGAAGAGACAGGCAAAGCCAGGGTAGTGAGCCTGGTGCACCTGGCACCAAAAGACGTTGTGGCGCAGATGGCTCCAGGTGAGGAGGTAAGCCTCCAGGTAGAAGGGCAAAGGTTATTGGTTAGAAATGGGCATGGTGAGTATCTTGGCGAGGTAGAGGCAAAATATGGGGTGCGCCTAGCTAAGCTAATTAAGGGTGGCAACCGATATATTGCCGCTATAAATAGCCTGGGAGAAAACGCAGCAAAGATAATCATCCGAGAGATTTATCAGCATCCTAGCCAAGCGGGACGCCTTTCCTTCCCACTAAAGGATAGGGAAGGCTTTCGCCCTTATGTTAGAGAGAGCCTGCTAAGACAGAGAGCAGAAGAGGAAGAACTGGCAGAAGAAATCGACGAAATAGGAGAGGCAGGAAGAGAAGGCTTTACCGTGGCTGACTTTTATGAGGCTTCCCTTGCTGATGAGGAGGAGAAGCCCCATCCTGAGTGAAGGGAATGGAAATCGGGACAATTAAGCCAGTTAAAATCGAGGACGAGGTCAGGGTTTCCTATCTTGACTATGCTATGAGCGTTATTGTTTCCCGTGCCCTGCCTGACGTACGCGATGGTTTGAAGCCAGTGCACCGGCGTATCCTCTACGCCATGAACGAGTTAGGGTTGCGCCATACTTCTCCTTATAAGAAGAGCGCTCGCATTGTAGGTGAAGTATTGGGGAAATATCACCCCCATGGTGATGCCCCGGTCTACGAGGCCTTGGTTCGCATGGCACAAGACTTCTCCATGAGGTATATGCTAGTTGAAGGGCAAGGAAATTTCGGCAGCTTAGATAATGACCCACCCGCTGCTATGCGCTACACCGAGGCACGCCTAGCTGAAATAGCTCAGGAGATGCTGGTTGATATTGATAAGGATACCGTAGATTTCGCCCCCAACTTTGATGATACCCTAACAGAGCCTGTTGTTCTTCCCAGCCGACTCCCTAACCTACTGGTCAATGGTAGCTCTGGGATTGCTGTGGGCATGGCCACTAATATCCCTCCTCATAATCTTTCGGAGCTCTGTCAGGCCATTGCTTTTCTTATCGATAATCCCGAGGCTAGCATCGATGAGTTGATCGAGTTTATTCCCGGCCCTGATTTTCCTACCGGGGGCATTATCTTAGGACGTGAGGGAACACAAAGGGCCTATACCACAGGTCAAGGCAAAGTCGTCATCCGAGCTAAGACTCAGGTCGAAGAGGTAACTAAAGGGCGCTCTCAAATAATAGTTACCGAACTTCCTTACCAAACGAACAAAGCAGAGCTGGTGGAGAGAATCGCCAACCTGGTGAAGGAGAAGAGGATTGAGGGTATTAGCGAGCTGCGGGATGAATCAGATAGGCAGGGAATGCGCATTGTGGTGGAGTTGAAGAAGGAAGCACAGCCAGAGCAGGTGCTGAACAATCTCTATAAACACACCGCCCTGCAATCAACCTTCTTTGTCAATATGCTAGCCTTGGTAGATGGGCAGCCTAGAGTTATCAGCCTCAAGGAAGCCCTTCAGCATTGCATTGATTTCCGTCACCAGGTTATCGTCCGTCGCTCCCAATTCGAGCTCCACCAGGCTAAAGATAGAGCACATATATTGGAAGGATTGAAGCTGGCTCTGGATCAACTGGACCAAGTGATTACTGTTATTCGCCGCTCAAGCAGTGCCGAGGCAGCTCGAAATGAACTAATACAAAAATTTGGTTTATCCCCCATACAGGCACAGGCTATCCTCGATATGCAACTGCGTCGGCTGGCAGCCTTAGAGCGTCAGAAAATCCTCGAAGAGTACACTCAAGTGATTAAGACCATTGCCTATCTGGAGGACCTCCTGGCCAATCCCAAGAAGATACTTTTCCTCATTAAGGAAGAGACACAAGAGCTTGAGTCCAAATATGGAGATGCTCGAAGAACCCAGCTCAGCGAGCAGGAGTTAGTAGAGTTCAGCGAGGAGGATTTAATCCCCCACCAAGAGATGGTGGTCACCCTGAGCACCAGGGGATATATTAAGCGTGTCCCCAGTGATACTTATAAGCTACAGCATCGAGGGGGAAAGGGTGTCAGCGGGATGGTTACCAAGGAAGTAGATAGTGCTTCCCTCTTCCTCTTAGCCGATACCCATGATACCCTGCTCTTCTTTAGCAGCAGGGGAAGGGTCTTCTCCATCAAGTGTCATCGAATCCCCCAGGATACCACCCGAACAGCCAAAGGGACACCTCTTATTAACTTGCTCCCTCTTGATCCCCAGGAGCAGATAACAGCAGCCGTAGCAGCAAACTTTGCCCTGGGCAACTTCCTGGTGCTGGCTACCGCTAAAGGCAAGATAAAAAGGACTGCTATTGAGCAGTTCGCCTCTATAAAAAGTCGAGGGCTTATTGCCATATCCCTGGCTGCTGAAGATGAACTGGTAGCCGCTGGACTGGCTAAGGAGACAGATGAGGTTGCTCTGGTAACAGAGAAGGGGAAATTGAACAAGTTTAGGGTGGATAGCTTCAAGTCTGTCTCACGAACTGGTGTAGGAGTGCGGGGCATAAAGCTTAGCCCTGATGATAAGGTAGTGAGCATGAAAGTTATTTCTCCCGATGCTTATCTCTTGACAGTAACGAGTAAGGGATTTGGTAAACTCAGTCCTATAAGTGCCTTTCCCACCCAGCAACGCAGTCGGAAGGGGGTCCAGGCTCATAAAATCAGTGAAAAGGCAGGCGGAGTGGTGGCTACCAAGCTGACCTCCCCTGCGGAGGAGCTGATGCTTATATCCGACCAAGGGATTATCATTCGCGTGCCGATAAAGAGCATCCCCATCCAAGGCAGAAGCACCAGAGGAATAAGACTGATGCGGTTAGCTCCGCAGGATAAGGTCGTCTCCATTGCTTGCCTTAAAGGGAAGAGGTGAATAAGCCCACAAGGCAAAACGGTGGCTCAAATTCTCGTAGTTGCCTGATTTATCAGGCAAGGTAGCCTCCCGATATATCGGGGGGCAACCACAGGGTGTCCGAAAACTTCATATCGGGTAGGGTTGCCCGACGTTGGGCAACCGACTGACAATTTCGGGAGACTACATCTTTAAACAGCCTCAAATAAGCCCACAAGGCAAACCGATGGCATATAGAAGGAAACTGGACAATTTTGCTACCTTAATAGACATTATAGCTCGGCTGCGAGGACCTCAAGGCTGCCCCTGGGACCGAGAACAAACGCACCTATCCCTGAAGCCAAATCTGTTGGAAGAGTGCTACGAAGCCCTGGAGGCTATAGACCAGGGGGACAGCAAAAAGCTAAGCGAGGAACTGGGTGACCTCCTGATGCAGATAGTGCTCCATGCCCAGATTGCGGCTGAGCAGGACAAATTCGATATTAGAAACGTGCTCCAGGGGATTAATGCCAAACTCATCCACCGCCATCCCCATGTCTTTGGAAAGACAAAAGCAAAAGATGCCCAGGAGGTAGTCTTAAGCTGGGAAGCCTTGAAGCAGGAAGAGCGAGAGGAAGCTTCTCTTCTTTCCAGCCTGCCTAAAGGAATGCCTGCCTTGGCTCATAGTCAGGCAATGCAGCGGCGCGCTGCTCGGGTCGGCTTTGATTGGAGGGAGTTCAAGGGTGTTATGGAGAAGCTGGTGGAAGAGATTAAGGAGCTAGGGCAAACTACGGACCACCAGGAAAGGATAAGAGAGTTTGGAGACCTCTTGTTCGCTCTGGCTAACGTTGCCCGGTGGCTAGATGTAGAACTGGAGGATGCTCTGCGCTTAGCCAACGAGAGATTCTATCAGAGGTTTTGCTATATGGAAGAGGCTTGCCAGCAGAGGGGCATTTCCTTAGACAAGCTATCTCTAGAAGAACAAGACAAGCTTTGGGAGGAGGCGAAGCAAGCGCTTCACCCTGATGACAAAGGCTTGTAGAGCTATCCAAAAACCTCTGTAGGGGAGCCCCTTGTGGGCTCCCGCTCCGATGAATAAAACTCATCGGAGGGAGGGGACAAGCCCCTCCCCTACAACACGATGACAAAGGATTGTAGGGACAGGTCTTTATTGGGTAGATTGCCCGACGTCGGGCAATCTACCCGGTATGAGGTTGTTAGACAACCTCAGAAGGGACAGACCTAAAGGTCTGTCCCTACGAAATAATGACAGAATGTCGGGGTGAGAGGATTCGAACCTCCTCCAGCCAGAGTCCTTAAAATAATAATCAGAATGTCGGGGCGAGTGGATTTGAACCACCGACCTCAGCGTCCCGAACGCTGCGCGCTA
>CAZNKW010000057.1:0-6814 GCA_964573655.1 uncultured Dehalococcoidia bacterium | reverse complement strand
CGTATCAAGGGCTACTTTGATGGCGCAATCGCACCATTGCGCCAGAAATACCCTGCTCTGAAATACACGTTTTCATTCCAGGCGCTTGGCTCGCGTCAGATGCAAGAGATTGACGTGAGGGCATTAGATATTGCTGAAGTGCACATTTGGGTATCTGACTACCTGAAATGGATGTTTGTAACCGGGCAGTTTCTAACCCATATCGGATTTCCCAAGTATCCGAAAAACGTAAAGATTCACGCCAGGCGCATGGCGAATCTATATCCGAGGCACCGCGACAAGTATATCAAGATGCTTGAACGACGCATTGATTTCTGGGCAGAATGGGGCAGGAAGAATAACCTCCCGCTTTTCACCACTGAAGCCTGGGGGCCGATTAACTACGATGATGTCACTCCGGGTGGCACTGGTGGGGAGTGGGATTGGGTCAAAGACATCGCCGAACAGGGAGTCCACATGGCATCTGAGAGAGGATGGAAGGGCATCTGCACCAGTAACTTTTGCCAGCCCCACTTTGAAGGAATGTGGGCTGATGTCGGATGGCATAAGCGAATGACTAAGCTGATCCTGCGGGGGTGACCGCGGAATACGTGGAGCCCTGCCTGGGATTTTGCATAAACTGTAAGGGGTTACGTTGGCTACCGTCTATTTGCAAATGAGTGAGGGCAGGCAAGCATTCGTCAGAAGGGTCTTCCAACAGCTTGGGATTCACAGAAAGACTGTGGGCAAGGAAATTCTGGTCAAACCAAACATAGTATCCTATGAGCCCAACATTTCATCTCACCCACGATGGTGGGACAAAAACAGTTGCCGAAGTTGGACAATGGAGACCACGCATACATAATCGGCTGATCCTGCAAAGCTTGGGGGTCCGCTCCGGCTTATATCAGATAAACCTGCCCACGGACTCTGCTATTGGCCTCAGCTCAGTCATCAACTTCTCGAATCTCGCAATGTTGAGAGATTGCAGGCCATCCACCAAGGCCTCCTGAGGATTGGGATGGACCTCAATGATGAGCCCATCAGCACCAGCGGCGACAGCTGCTTTGGCCAACGGAGCTACTAGGTCATAGTGGCCAGCGGCATGGCTGGGGTCAACAATAACCGGCAAGTGGCTGGACTTCTTAACTACAGGGATGGAGCTTATGTCCAGAGAGAAGCGCACGCTATCTTCAAAGCTCCTGATGCCTCGCTCACACAAGATTACCTGTTCGTTTCCCTCGGCCAGCAAGTAATCGGCAGCAGTAAGCCACTCGGCCACAGTGGCCGAATATCCCCTCTTTAGTAGCACGGGGCATCCGCTTTTGCCTATCTTGGTCAACAGAGTGAAGTTCTGCATATTACGGGCACCTACCTGAAGGATGTCGGCATATTGGGAAACCATATTAACCTGGCTGGCATCTACCACCTCGGTCACCACGGGTACGCCGACTTCACGCCGCACTGCCGCCAGCAGCTCAAGTCCAGCCTTGCGCAGCCCTTGGAAGCTAAAGGGTGAGGTGCGCGGTTTGAAGGCGCCTCCTCGGACAATGCTAGCACCAGCTTTCTTTACTGCCATCGCTGTTTCCATGAGCTGCTCGCGATTCTCCACCGCACAGGGTCCAGCCATGATAACGAAACGCCGGCCTCCTATCTCAACCCCGTCAACGGTGACCAAGCTATCCTCAGCTTTGAATTCTCGAGAAGCCAGTTTATAGGGTTTCATTATGCGGACTACTCTTTCAACGCCAGGAAGAACGGCGAAAATGTCCGTAGGTATCTGCCCGGTGTTGCTTCCCAGGAGGGCAACCACGGTCTTGTTAGTGCCGTAGTTCATCTGTATTCCTAGTCCCATATTTCGTGCCCGTTCCACCACCCGGTGAATATCCCCATTGGTGGCACCCGTCTTCATCTCCACTATCATAGCTGCCCTGCCCTACAAATTTTCCACAGAGTTGCTGAGTCACCATTTTTCATAGTCATGCCCTGGGCATCCTTCATCTCCCTTTTGGCACAGCACTTCACGCAATATGTATGCATTAGCCTACCTCTCGTCTTTGTATGGAACATAATACATTCACCACTGGTATGTCAACGATCTCCCTAAATTACACAGGGTAGCGGTTCGTTCAATTCTAAGGTAAGTCGCAAATTCGTCTGCCGGTTGGTAAGAAAGGCTACTTGGTAGCGAGGCTTGCTTGTCGGGGATTAATCAAGCTTCTTCACAGCAAAGAAGCCCATGCTATCTTGATAGCCATACTTTAGATCCACGAAATTCACCTTGTAGAGTAGCCTAACCCAGTCATCTTTCTTGAGAAGTTCCCAAAAGGCAAAAGGAGTGAAGAGGAAAAACATCCTTAAACTTCTCAGGGGCTCTGCCATAAGAAATCTACCACCGGGTTTCAAAACCCTGTGAATCTCGGACAACGCTTTAATCCTCAAATCATCACTGTGCAGATTATTTAGCACACTGCTACATGTCACCAAATCAAAGATGCTACCTTGGAACGGAAGCTCAAGAACATTACCATTTTTGAACTCCACTTTTTCCTTGACACCTTCGATTTGAGCATTAACATATGCTTTCTCAGGCGAGTTACCCCACAGCTCTTTTTTGTCCCAAATATCGACACCTATGACTTTTCCTTGCTGGAGCCTCTCTGCTTCCGTATGCTTCACCTCAGCTACCATTTTTCTCAGGTCAGTATCTCCACCATTTACTCGCCTTCTATAGTTTGTTGAGATTGCTGAAAGGTCCTTCCGTCCTTTTTTTGAGCAAACCTGTCCCCTTCACCCCCCTGGATTTAGCCTCAGCGGTCTCTTGCTAGTCCCAGGTTGGATAGTCAAGGCCCATGTCTTTGAATATTTTGGTGAATTTCTTGTAGTGGTCAAGGAATTCCTTGGTAGGTCTTAGGGTCTTCAGGTCATAGAGCTCATTTAGGGGTGTCCGCCTAGGCTCAGTCGGCTCCTTCAGTCTTTTGGCGATTTCCTTGACTATTGCGATGCCATCGCTGACCTTGATTCCCGCGGCTGCCCTTGTTATTTCCCCTCCCCACCTGCCCTCCAATCCAGTAGCCCCACCAACTAGCCACATTCCTTCCATGCCTGATATGCAGGCTGTTATGCAATTAGCTGCCGTCCCATAAAAAGACTCGTCGGTTAAAGGCCCCACTCTTTCACCGCTAAGTCCAAAGCTAATCCAGGGAACTTTTAGGTTTCTTTCCGCGGCAAGGGCAGCTGCCGAATTACACCACCATATGTCACTAGTATTGTAGACACTATCAACCGTGCAGGACATAGCCTGTGTAAATGAACCGTCTGAAAACGCCATCGTTCCCAATGTATGCGCGATTATTTCAACTGCTCCCTGTTCTGGGCCAGTGAGGTAAGCATACAGTACGGCACAACTGCTTATCCATGGTACGATGCCATGCAGTTGGGCGAAGTAGGCCAGATTGAGTCTATCATAATTGATTCTCATGTCTTGCAGCACCTGTACAGGCATACAGCAATTGTGTCTGTTGTAGAGGCCGGGGGCGAAGGCAGTCATCAAAGCAATTGGGGTTGTAGCACTCATGGGAATTCCAAGGAACATACCTGGCCTGCCGACCCAAGCAGCTACCTCCTTCATTATTTGGGCCTCAGTCTGGATTAGAAGCATTTCAGTCGGAGTTCCGGATGCTGGCTTAATATCTCCTATTCCTCCTAGTGGCAAAGCGAATAATCCGTCACACGTCGGCTCTTGCGCAGTGGTCAAAGCATATTGTTTGTAGAGGTTAACATTCCTGGTCACGATTCCGGCAGGAAAGAACGTGTACGGATGTTGCTTATCTTCTGGGGCTCTAGGCTTCAGCGTAACTGCATCTCTGTCTTTTCCTAAGGTGACTTCGCTTTTTCTGGTCTTGATAACCTCTTTGATTTCTTCTTCGGTAAACTTGACTATTCGTCTTGTGTCTTTGCAGTATAAGCCAACTTCCACTAGCAGTTCTAAGCCTGCTTGGAAGATTTCATCTGCCATGCCTGGGTCAGACATTATAGGGTCCTCTGGATCGCGTTCGATCTTGTGCCTAGCTACAATTTCCGCTATTTTCGTGGGGAAAAACTCGATCTCAAACTCTTGCTCGTCCATTATGGGTCCAGTCATAGTTCTATCAAGTATTTCCCAGAATAGTTTCCCCATACTTACACCTCCCAGTCGGTTTTATCATACCCCAAGATTCTCCTTAAATTCCCTCGGAGGTATTTACCAGGTGCACCTTTGTTAGAATTTGCTCAGCCGTTTTTGTCTGCAAGAGCTTTTGCCTCTTTATTTCATCAGGCATCGAAGGCTCTGGAGCATGCTTTTGGTATATTGTCTTGTGTGGATTCCGATGCCCCTAGCGAGTTCAACCACACTTGCTAGTCTTTTGCTAAGCCCTCCAATTGCGCCATAATCGTTGGTTACCGAAAGTGACATTATTGCCTCAAAAAGTCAATTAAATGGACTCGACATCAAAATGCTCAGTATGGCCCCCAAAATTGGAACCATCTAGGCCTGACTCAACTAAATTAAGCGAGAGGTATGAAAGCCTTTCCAGATCGCATCCAGCATATATAAACCGTTTTTGTTTCTTCACATCGCCCGACATAGCAGAGCATTCTATTAGGGCGTGGCGACATAGCTCGCGTCCAAAATCTCGTCCACATTAATTCAATTAGCCTTTTCTAGCCCGTACACACAGCTCCTCAATCTCGATATTATTGTGGTAGGTTCCGATGTCCTCCAGTCGATGGGCGTCGCTATTGGTTAGCAGGATTAGGTTATGCTTCTTGGCCAACTCCTTTATCTGCTCCTCTGTTAGGCCATCGCGATCGTGCAGTGGGTTCTTCAACTCGATGCCATGTATGCCCTCGTCTATATACTGGCTAAGGTCCTTAATATAAGGATGGCCGGGATGAGCGATAAACCTGAAAATAAGATCGTCAGGTAAGTATAGCTCAACCACATGGATCACCCCCCGCTCACGGCCTAAAAGCATCCGTTCAAGTTCCTGGCCAGGGATGACCACTACCTTGCCGTCCAACTGGGTATCGACAATCTCTTTTACCTTATGGCCATAGTAGTTGCTGTAGTGCTCGGTAACAGCGATGCCGTCCAGCCCTTTCTTCTTTATCGCAGCAATTATCCGCTCCACGATCTCCAATGTGGGCGTTGGGCAGGCTGTCGCCTCGCGGCAATGGGTGTGCAGGTCAATCTTCAAATTGCTACCACTAATCGGTTAGATAATATCCAGGAATAATACTAGCAGCCACCTTAGTTGACGGTCAAGGTCACTTCGTCAGTGGGAACCAGTGGAAAGGGGGGCATTACACAAAACGTCACAATGTTACCATTAAGGCAACAAGAAGCCAATTAGTTCAATTGGAAGGTAGTGCAGCCACCAGTCACCCCCCTGTGACCACTCTACTGAACGGGCGCCGAGAGAAATGTCGACTGACTTTATAGTCAGCTTCAGCGTAATACCCGGGGGCGAAAAAGTCTGCTGCAGCGTATGACTGAGCCCCAATCTGATTGACAGACTGGTAATACCATGACAAAGTCGTTGCAGTGTTCAGATGGCACTTGATGGCCTGAAAGTCTGAAAGGAAAGCCATTCAAGTTTCAAAAGAACCTCCAGGGCTGGCCCACAAGCGATGCGCCTATTGACGGGCTAATGCATGGGGTAAATCCTTCTTTGCTTATAGCCTATGCCAATGGTATCTACGATGCCCAACCTAAGTAGGGAATTACGGGAATTAAGAGACGTAGGGCAACCAAAAAAAAGGGGAGACTCTGGACTTTCCCAGGAGGGGGTGGCACAATTGAATAGCTAACTTGATCCCTTTTGGCACATCTAGGAGCAGCGGCATGCAAGACGAATGGATACCTGACGAGAACGAGATCTTTTCCTGGATCGAGGATGTCTTTTCACAAGGGGTTCGTCGGCCGGGCTACCAAGCGGACCGTTGGGCGGAGGACTTCTGCGCCGAGCAATTCCGGAGGTTCGGCCTCGAGAACGTGCGCCTGGAGCCGGCACGGCTTATCTGCTGGGAGCCCCGCTCATGGTCGCTTCGTGTCTTGACCGAATCCGAGGTGTTCGAAATCCCCTGTTTTCCCCTCCCCTATTCGGCAGCCACCGAAGAGATCGAGCTTGCCCTGGTGCCCTATGACGCGAAGTCAAAGAGTGCCGTTAAAGGGCAGGCGGCGCTTGAAGATGTGAGGCTGATGCAACAGTTGCCCACGGCACCGCTGACGCAGACACACCCATTGAAGCCCGCCACCATCATACTCGGACTGATGCGAAGGCACCCCATTAAGACGGCTGCCATTGTATGCAGCGTGATGCGGCAGCATCCCTTGAATTTTGGGGGCATCCTACACGCGCTGATACGACGACTGCCTGCACCGATGACCAGACTCTTCCAGAAGCAGAGCGGACTTTCGGCAGCCGAGCGTGTTATCGATTCTCGGGGAACATTTGAGGGCAAAAACCAGGTCTTGCCGTATCCAGAACGCCTTTTCTGGGTGATGGAACCAGCAATGTTTTCCGGTGCGGCAGCCTGGATCGGGGTACTAACGGACTACCCCGGAGACGGGTACGAGTACTACGTTCCTTATGATACGGTGAAGCGGGAGATTCCCGGGGTCTGGATTCGGGGCAGCGACGGCGCTAGGCTGCACAAGATGCTCGCCGCCGGCCCCGTGCAGGTGCGGCTTCGCATAGACTCAGTGCGCAAGGAGATTACTTCCTACAACGTGGTTGGCGAGCTACCAGGAGCCGACGACGACTGGGTGGTCATCGGCTCACATCATGAT
>CAZNKW010000056.1:3993-7000 GCA_964573655.1 uncultured Dehalococcoidia bacterium | reverse complement strand
GATGGCAATCTCTCCATTGAAGAGGTCTTCCAAGAAGCAAGGAATAGAAAAATCGCTCTCCTGTCGATAACTGACCACGATTCCATAGATTGCCAGAAAAGAGCCATCGCTTTAGCCAGAGAGTATGGCATATCCTACATTGCCGGGGTAGAATTAAATGTGACCTTTCAGTATCCTGAGGATGACAAGGCTATCTCACTGGATTTCCTGGGATACAAGTATGATATCAACAATCAAGAGCTAAAAAACAAACTCCAGTTGATAAGAAAACATAGAGAGAAAAGAGCACGTCAAATCTTGGAGAAACTGAACGTTGAGTTTGATAAAGAGGGCATCGAAAGGTTCACCGAGAAAGATATGAAGAATATACAGGATAGCGTTGATGGTGCTTTCGGTCGCCCCCATATAGCCAACTACCTGATAGAGAAAGGTATTGTGAAGGACAAGCAAGAGGCCTTCGACAAGTATCTGGTCAAATGTGATGTCCCCAAGTATCCTCTTTCTCTGGCGGAAGCCTCAAGGTTAATCAGGAATGCCGGAGGCATACTCGTCTTTGCCCACCCCAGTGACCCCAATGGGACATCTTTAATAAGCATAACACCTGACTTGGATGAACAGACAAACATCATCGAAAAGTATATGCTAGAATACATCGATGGTGTCGAGTGCTGGCATTCACGAAACGACGCAAAGACCACTGCCCACTATATCCAGTTTGCCAGAAAGCACAGCCTGGTGATGACTGGGGGCAGCGATTGCCACCAAAAACCGATTCTCATGGGCACTTTGGATATACCCGATTGGGTGGCTGAACAGTTCAGTTGATAAAGGAGAACTATATGGGTCGAAGAATAACAATTAAGAGCGACATTAAAGACCTCTCCCTCGCCCCTCAGGGGAAGCTGCGCACCGAATGGGCATCCCGCGAGATGCCGGTGTTAAAGCTAATCAGGGAGAGGTTCGCTAAAGAAAAACCCCTTAAAGGAGCTAAAATCTCCGCCTGCCTGCATATCACCACCGAGACAGCTAACCTCGCCCTCACCCTCAAGGCCGGTGGCGCTGAGGTAGTCCTCTGCGCTTCCAATCCCCTCAGCACTCAAGATGATGTGGCTGCTGCTCTATTGACTGAGTATGATATCCCGGTCAATGCTATTAAGGGAGAGGATAATGAAACCTACTACAAGCATATCCGTGCTGCCCTGGCCCAACAGCCTCATATTACTCTAGATGACGGCGCTGATTTAGTTAGTACCCTGCATAAGGAAAAAACAGAGCTCCTGGGAAAGGTTATTGGAGGCATGGAGGAGACCACTACAGGCATCGTCAGACTGCGCAGCATGGAGAAAGAGGGAAAGCTAAAATATCCCATTATTGCCGTAAACGAGGCACAGACCAAGCACTTCTTTGACAATCGCTATGGCACCGGACAGAGCACTATTGATGGCATCACCCGGGCGACTAATATTCTTTGGGCGGGGAAAAAGGTAGTAGTCTGCGGATATGGCTGGTGCGGGCGAGGGATAGCCATGCGTGCTCGGGGCTTGGGTGCCCAGGTAATAGTGACCGAGGTCAACCCCGTCCCCGCTCTGGAAGCCGTAATGGAGGGATATCAGGTGATGCCACTCCTTGAGGCAGCCAGGATAGGGGATATTTTTATCACCGTTACCGGCGGGCTAAACGCTATTGGCAAACGCCATTTCCAGTTGATGAAAGACGGGGCTATCTTAGCCAATAGCGGCCATTTCAATGTGGAGATCAATATCCCCGACTTAGAAAGTCTAGCCACTCAAAAAAGGGAAATGCGTCCCTTTGTGGAAGAGTATACCTTGCCTGATGGACGACGTCTCTTCCTGCTGGCCGAGGGGAGATTGATCAATCTCTCCGCTGCTGAGGGACACCCCGCCAGCGTAATGGACATGAGCTTCGCTAACCAGGCTCTCTGTGCCGAATATATGTTCAACCTTAAGAAGAGGCTTGCCCCCGGGGTTTACCCCGTGCCTCAAGAGATTGATTGGGAGGTGGGTCGGCTGAAGCTCCTCTCTATGGGCATTACTATTGACAAGCTAACCAAAGAACAGAGACAATACCTGGAGAGTTGGGAGTGGGGAACTTAAGAGGCTTCCCCCTTTAGAAAAGGAGTAATAAGGTAAATTTTTTTGTAGTTGCCTGATTTATCAGGCATCCACCTGAGCAAGCCCAATAAATTGGGCCACTACATTTTTCAGCGCTTTCCTGAAAGGAGAGGGAAAACGGAAATGAGCACCACTTTTATGAAGTCCACTTCGCACTTCCTTACTTCTGAATCAGTCACTGAAGGGCATCCCGATAAGCTGTGCGATCAAATCTCAGACGGCGTTCTCGATGCCATCCTGGCTAAAGACCCTTATGCTCGGGTAGCTTGTGAAGTAGCCACGACTACCGGGTTGGTGATAGTTATGGGTGAGATCACCACTGATTGCTATGTGGAAATAGCGGACGTTGCCCGAGAAGTAATTCGAGATGTAGGCTACATCCACCCTGAATATGGCTTCGATTACCAGAGTTGTGGGGTTATGGTTTCCATCAAGGAGCAATCTCGGGACATTGCTATGGGGGTAGATGAATCCCTCGAGATGCGAAAGGGGATAGCTAGCGATGATGTTTTGGATAAGCTCGGTGCTGGTGACCAAGGGATAATGTTTGGCTTTGCCTGCAACGAAACGCCAGAGCTTATGCCTTTGCCCATCTCTTTAGCCAATAAGTTATGCCGCCGTCTGGCACAAGTGAGGAAAAGCAAACTCCTGCCTTATCTCCGCCCTGATGGGAAATCTCAGGTAACTGTGGAATACCACCGAGGTGTCCCCCGACGAGTAGACAGCGTGATAATAGGAGCTCAGCATGACCCCGTAGTTAGCCACAATGTAATCGAGCGCGACATCATTGAGCATGTAATCAAAGCGATCATCCCCCCATCCTTGCTGGATAAGAAAACAAGGTACTATGTTAATGCCACGGGGCGTTTTGTAGC
>CAZNKW010000056.1:0-3893 GCA_964573655.1 uncultured Dehalococcoidia bacterium | reverse complement strand
GATGGAAGAAGATAAGGTCCTGCCACCATTAATGGTTAGCTTTGCAGTTACCAGGGAATGCAACCTAAGGTGTAAACATTGCTACAGTGAAGCTACTGATTCCCCCCACCCAGAGGAATTGACTACGGCTGAGGCAAAACGAGTGCTCACTGAGCTTGCCAAGGCTGGGACTCGCCTCCTTATCTTTGATGGCGGTGAGCCTTTGATGCGGCATGATATCTACCAACTTATTGCCCATGTCCAAAGTGTTGGCTTACAACCAACGCTGGGTACCAATGCCACCCTCCTCAGCACTGAAGCAGCAGAAAGAATGAAGAGGGCTGGCATCAGAGCCCTGGCTATTAGCCTCCATGGTGCGGATGCCAAATCCCATGATGATTTCTGTGGCATGGAGGGAGGTTGGGAAAGAGCCATGGCAGGCATTCGTAATGTCACCGCAGCCGGCATCCCTTTCCAGATAAATACCTGTATCCACCACTATAATCTGGCCCAATTTGATGCCATTGTCAGCTTGGCAAGAAACTTAAGAGCAGTGGCTGTCGAGATATTCCGTTTTATACCTGCAGGGAGAGGGAAGGAACATCCCGATTTGGCATTGACTCCTAAGGAGCAACAGTGGCTGGTTAGCCAGATTATCCAGTACCAACTGCACGACCAAAACATGGTCTACCGATGTGTTGGCATCCCCCAATTCTGGGTGGAGGTGGAAAAGAGGGTTACCGATAAAGAAGCGATGAGAAGATTCATCAGGTCCTGCTGTGGAGCAGCTTTGCGCTACTGCTGTGTATTTTATGAGGGTACAGTATACCCCTGTATGGTATTGCAGAAGAGAGCAGGGAATATTCGGGAAAAGAGCTTCCAGGAAATCTGGCAAGAGTCTGAAGTCTTCAGGAAGCTAAGAGACCGAGATAAATTGGAGGGCAAGTGCGGTAAGTGTGCCTATCGGGAACTTTGCGGCGGGGCGCGTTGTGTTGTTTTCGAGAAGAATCAATCCCTGACCAAGGAGGACAAAGACTGCTGGTTTGAAAAGAAGGAGCTCAAGAGGAGGGCTATTGTTGTTCAAGAGGCTGGCTGCGGATATTGTGGAAAGGAAACCTTAGCCCTTTGCCAGGTATGCCAAAGCCCAGCCTGTGAGGGTCACTCCCTTTCCTGCCCCTTTTGCCATGCTCGCCTTTGCCACCCTGATGTAAAGGACTGCTTTTTTAAACACAAGTGTAAGTAGATTTTTGAGGGGTTATGAGCACGGCGATTAAGTTTGGCACCGATGGTTGGCGAGGCATTATTGCTCAAGATTTCACCTTCGACAATGTGCGTCTTTGTGCCCAAAGTGTAGCTGAGTACCTTCGGGATAAAGGCACTGCCCACCAAGGCCTAATCATAGGCTATGATACCCGCTTTGCCTCGGAACACTTCGCCGCTGCGGCTAGTGAAGTAGTGGCGGCTAACCAGATCAAGGTATCCCTTTGCCCTACCCCCACCCCCACTCCAGTGATAAGCTACGGGATTCTACATCGGAAATCCGCTGGGGCGATCATCATCACTGCCAGCCACAATCCTGCCCTCTGGAATGGTTTCAAGGTTAAATCTCAAGATGGGACTAGCGCTCCAACTGAGGTGGAAGCCGATATTGAATCTCGACTGCCAGAAATCATTGCCCAAGACAGGGTCAAGCGTCTACCGTTGAATGACGGGCTATCCCAGGGACTCATTGAATACCTCGATTTAGCCCCAGCCTATCTTCATCACTTGGCTCAGCTTATTGACCTGGGAAACTTACGCCAAGCTGGTTTGAAGATAGTAGTAGATTCCATGTTCGGGGCAGGAGCTGGCTACTTCAGAAAAATTCTCCAGGGTGGTACAACTGAGGTGGTGGAGATCAATGGAGAGCGAAATCCCCTCTTCCCAGGGATTAAACCTGAGCCCATCGCCCCTCACCTATCAAAGCTTTCCACATTGGTTAGAGAAAGTGAAGCCAATGTGGGACTGGCTACAGATGGTGACGCCGACCGCCTTGGCATTATGGAT
The DNA here is from genome assembly GCA_964573655.1 of uncultured Dehalococcoidia bacterium. Lineage (GTDB taxonomy): Bacteria > Chloroflexota > Dehalococcoidia > UBA2247 > RBG-13-53-26 > CAYWDP01. Next base: position 1,868 of record CAZNKW010000056.1, on the reverse strand, counting down.
GAGAAGGGAAATGCTCTCACCCCTTTACAGATTTTTGCCTTGCTCGCCCTTTACCTGCTAGAGGTGCGAGGGGAGCGTGGCGCTATTGTTAAGACATTGACTACCACCAGTATGCTATATAAATTGGGCCAGCTTTATAAGGTGCCCGTCTACGAAACGGCGGTAGGCTTCAAACATGTAGCCCCAGTAATGATGGCCGAGGATGCCCTTATCGGTGGGGAGGAAAGCAGCGGCTTCGGCTTTCGGGGTCACATCCCTGAGCGCGATGGTATTCTCGCCGGTATTTACTTTCTCGACTTCATGACCAAGCTAAAAAAGACACCTTCAGAGCTTATTGATTACCTTTACAGCAAAGTAGGTCCGCATCACTATCAGCGCGTTGACCTAGAATTTCCTCCCCTGGAGCGAGAGAGAATCCTTCACCGCCTCACCAACAAAATGCCAGCCCATGTTGCCCAGCGCAAAGTAATAAAAGTGAATACCATTGATGGCTTCCACTTCTCACTGGCAGATGGCTCCTGGTTGTTGATTCGCTTCTCTGGAACAGAGCCTGTTCTTCGCATCTATGCTGAAGCTGACAGTTTAACTAGAGCTAGAGAATTGATAGCAGAGGGCAGGAAGATCTTGGGGGTTTAGGCAGTGAGCTTGGACAATCCTCAAACTTACCAGCAATTTGACCCCTCAGGGATGCTTCAGCATCTCCATGATTTCCCCAAGCAGTGCCAGAAGGCGTGGCAAAAGGCCCTGAAGTTTGACCTACCCGGCGACTACACCAAGGTTAATAGGGCTATTATCCTAGGGATGGGGGGCTCTGCTATTGGAGGTGAACTAGTGCGCTGCCTTACTCTCCTGGAAAACAGATTACCCACTTGGGTGCATCGGGGTTATGATTCACCCCCTTTCCTCAACAAGAATACTCTACTTATTGCTTCAAGCTACTCAGGGAACACCGAAGAGACCCTTTCTTCCTTCGCTGAGTCGCTGAAAATTCCCTCCAAGAAGCTAGTGCTTACCAAGGGTGGCAAACTGAAAGAACTAGCTGAAAAGGAAGGTATCCCCGTTTTCCTTATAGATTATGAAGCACCTCCACGGGCCGCCTTTCCTCATAGCTTTATCTCCCTGCTGGGCATTTTCCATAAGCTTGGTTTACTTGAAGATAAATCGGCGGATTTAAAGGAGGCAATGCAGGTTTTGAATAAACTATCAGCCGAACTCGTTGAAAGCACGCCTCTTGCCTCCAATCCAGCCAAGCAGTTGGCGACTAAGCTCTCAGGGAAGTTAGCGGTAATTTACGGAGCGGGGATACTCTCAGAGGTAGCCCAGCGCTGGAAAACCCAGCTTAATGAAAATAGCAAGGCTTGGGCTTTCTACGAAGTTTTTCCAGAACTTGATCATAATGCTGTAGTAGGCTATGAGTTCCCCCCTGAGATAAGAGAAAGGATTCTAGTGGTACTACTGCATTCTTCCTTACTCCATCCGCGTATTTCGATTCGCTATCGCCTTACCGTTGAAATCATTACCAAAGCAGGGGTTAGCTATGAATTGGTGGAGGCAACAGGAGAGAGCCCTTTAGCTCAAATGATGAGCTTGGTTCTTTTGGGGGATTACGTTAGCTTTTACCTAGCCATACTAAATAGTGTTGACCCCACACCGGTGGCTTCTATAGATTACCTGAAGTCTCGTCTGGCAGCGTTTTGAAACGGCTCAGAAACAGGAAAAAGGGAAAGGAGATAAGACACCCAGATCCGTGGATACGGCTTCAAAGGACTCACCTACAGGTAGACTCCTGGCTGATGTATGAGAGCGACCACGAAAACTACCGTAGACAGTATGCCACCTGGTTCTACGCCGAGGAGGGTAGGGGTAAC